>DXEF01000058.1 GCA_019115085.1 Candidatus Agathobaculum pullicola
CTGCGTTTCTATGAACCGGGAGCAGGTTCGACAGTTGATTTTTCGCTGGATCGAAACGTATTACAATCGCCTCCGACGCAACACCGCCAATGAGGATAATCTGCCTCCGCTTGTTAAGCGTTTGCGGTGGACACAAAAACGGAGTCAGGTCGCCTGATGGAGTAAATTGGGTGTGCGGTTTTCTTGACTATTCCAATTCTCATCTCTGATGATTTTTTACACTTTTTCTGCGGTCTGTGATACAATAGAATACAACAGATCTTTCAGAGCGCTCGACGCGTTATATGGGGCTGGCGGCCTGACCGCCCATCCCGTTTAACTGATATAACACCGCCATATAAGAAAGGAGAAAACACATGCAATATGAACTCAAAGGCGGCGCATTCCCTGTCGTCGTATGCCAGCTGGCCGACGGAGAAAAAATGATTACCGAAAAAGGTTCCATGGTCTGGATGACCCCCAACATGCAGATGGAGACCACCGGCGGCGGTCTGGGCAAAATGTTTTCCAAGGCATTTTCCGGTGAAAGCATGTTCCAGAATATCTATACCGCGCGCGGCGCAGGTATGATCGCTTTCGGCTCGAGCTTCCCCGGTCGTATTCTGACGCTTGAGGTTGGACCGGGACGCGAATTTATCCTGCAAAAGACCGCGTTTCTTGCGTCCGAAGCAGGCGTACAGCTTTCTATCCACTTCAATAAAAAGCTCGGCGCAGGTCTATTCGGCGGTGAAGGTTTTATTATGCAGCGTCTGTCCGGCAGCGGCACGGCCTTTGTCGAGGTTGACGGCGAGCTGGTCGAATACACGCTCGCGTCCGGCCAGCAGATGGTCGTAGACACCGGCAATGTGCTGGGCTTTGACTCCAGCGTTTCCATTGACATTCAGCAGGTCAAGGGCATTAAGAACAAGCTGCTTGGCGGCGAGGGATTTTTTAACACTGTGCTGACCGGACCCGGCAGAATCTGGCTGCAAACCATGCCCATCATCGGTGTAGCCTCCGCGATTCAGCCCTATATCGTCACCGGTAACGGTTGATTTCCGCTTTCCCGTCCGTAGCAGTGCAAAACACTTCTCTGCTGTACATAAGACCGCCCCCGTGCTGCAAAAGCAGCACGGGGGCGGTTTGCTATCCTTGTAACTGGTTTATTCGACGGTCAGCACATCATCGCCCGCCGATACTTTACCGGTCTTTTGCAAGGTGAAGCTCGTATAGGCGTCCGAATTGGTGACAACCACAGGCGTTACTGTGCGGTAGCCTGCCTCGACAATCATTTTTTCATCAAAGCTGCCGATTTTGTCGCCCTTCTTGAGCTTATCTCCTTCCTTGACATCGATGGTGAACGGCGCGCCATTCATCTGCACGGTATCAATGCCCAAATGGATGAGCAGCTCTACGCCGTCCGTAGTGGTCAGACCGATGGCGTGCTTGGTGCCGAACACGGTTGCGACCTCACAGTCTGCCGGTGCGTGCACCTGATGATCCGTCGGCTCTACGGCAAAGCCGTCACCTACCATCTTTTCCGAGAACACACCGTCCGCAACCTGCTCAAGCGGGATAACCGTACCGGTCAGCGGAGACGCAATCACATGCGCACCGGAGGATGACGAAGCGCCGTCCTCCACTGCCGCCGGAGCTGCCTGCGGTTCGGGCTCATTGCTTGCAGGAGACGCAAGGAATGCCTCCAGATCGGACTTGATGACCGACACGCGCGGGCCGTACACAACCTGTACGCCCGTTCCCTTGCAGATAACGCCAGACGCGCCCGTGTCCTTGAGCAGCTGCTGATCAACCTTGGAGGCGTCATGCACCGTGCAGCGCAGACGGGTGATGCAGCAGTCCACGTCCGAAATGTTCGACTTACCACCCAAGCCCATCATAATCTGGCGGGACAGCGCGGTATCTCCGCCGCCCGGCGTCGCTGCCACATCGCCTTCCTTGCGGGCGTTCACATCCGCACGGGTGTACAGCTTGATTTCGCTGTCGTCGCGGCCCGGGGTCTTATAATCGAACTTCTTAATCATGAACGAGAACACGAAGTAGTAAACAATGAAATATACCACGCCAACCACTGGAATCCACAGCCAACTGGTCTTAGCGTTACCCTGCATGATACCGAACAGCGTCAGGTCGATCAGGCCGCCCGAGAAGGTCAGGCCCACGCCTACATTGAGGATGTGCATAATCATGTAGGACGCACCTGCGAATACACAGTGCACCACATACATCGCCGGGGCGACAAACAGGAAGGTAAATTCCAGCGGTTCGGTGATACCGGTCAGCATCGAGGTCAGCGCCGCAGACAGCAGCAGGCCGCCGACCGCCTTACGGTTTTCCGGCTTGGCGCAGCGGTACAGCGCAAGCGCCGCACCCGGCAGACCGAAAATCATCAGCGGGAACTTGCCGGCCATGAAGCGGGTCGCCTCAACCGAGAAATGCCCGATACCCGGAGTGGCTAGCTCCGCGAAAAAGATATTCTGCGCGCCCTCGACCATCGTGCCGCCGACCATGGCAGTGCCGCCGAGCGCGGTCTGCCAGAAGGGGATGTAAAACACGTGATGCAGACCAAAGGGAATGAGTGCGCGCTCGATAAAGCCATACATCCATGTGCCGGCATAGCCGGAAGCCAGCACAAAGCCGCCCAGCGCATTGATGCCGGTCTGGATGACGGGCCAGATGTAAAACATGACAATGCCAACCACCAGATAAACTGCTGCGGAAATAATCGGCACAAAGCGGGTGCCGCTGAAAAAGCTCAGCACCTGCGGCAGCTGAATTTTGTAATACTTATTATGTAACGCCGCAACGCCCAAACCGACGATGATACCGCCGAACACACCCATTTGCAGCGAGTTGATGCCCAGCACGCTCGCAGTCGCACCCGACAGGTCGGGCGCACCGAAATCGATGATCAATGCGCCGATGGTCGCGTGCATGACAAAGAAGGCAATCGCTGCGGACAGTGCCGCAACTTCTTTTTCCTGCTTAGCCATACCGATGGCGACACCCATCGCAAAGATGATATGCAGATTGTCGAAGATGATCGATCCGGCCGCGTTGAGCACCTGCAAAATTGCATTGATAAAGGTGCCGGGACCCATGATTGCCATTAGACCATAAGTTTCCAGCATGGTTTCATTGGTGAAGGAACCGCCGATGCCAAGGAACAAACCGGCAACAGGTAAAATCGCAATCGGCAGCATAAATGAGCGGCCGACGCGCTGCAATATGCCAAAAATCTTATCTTTCATATCCTTTACTCCTTTTGATCTGTGATGCCCATGGATAATGCCAACCGATGCAGATGAATGGTCAGAAACGTCATCTCCTCGGCTGGCAGCTGAACGGAGAATGATTCGCGCAGCTGCGCACAGATTTTTTCCGCACACTGATAGTCCTGTTGATACCGCTGCACTATCATGCTCTGAAACTCAGAATCATTGTCTGCAACATAACGATTTTGCGTAATCCGTTGTCCGAGGAACTTAAGATGGGTGATGAACCGCCCGTAGTCAAGTGATTGTTCATCCAGTGTCACACCGTAATAATCCTGTACAACGCTGGTGATCTTGCCAATAACCTCGGTGATGAGCACCATATCTGCCATTTTGCCATCGATTTCCGCGTTGACAATGTGCAGCGCGATGAAACCGGCCTCATCCTGCGGCAGGCGGAATCCCAGCTTTGACTCAATGATGTCAAGCGCCTTCTTTCCGATAGCAAACTCCGCCGGATAAAAATTGGTAATCTCCCACAACAGATGATTTGGATAGCGGACACCGCTGCGCATGCGCTCCACCGCAAAACAGATGTGATCGGTGAGCGTGATATAAATATTTTCACTCAGCCGTCGCCCAATACAATTTTCCGCCGTCTCAATGATCTCTGTACTGACATCCAGAAATTCCGGCGGCACATCTGCCAGCAAATCCCGCAGTCGGGAAGACTTCTCCGGATCACGCAAATCGTAAATCTTCTCCACCTGATGCACAGGAATCAGATCCCCCGCATGCTTTTTAAACCCGATACCCAGCCCGCGTAAAATAACCTCTTTCCCGCCGTCATCGACCGTACAAACAAAGTTGTTGCCGATCACACGACTAATACGATACACATCTGCATTTTGTGTTTGCTCCGTCATGACGCCTCCCTCCGAAAAAAGTTTTTTCTTTCCACAAGTCTTGTATACTCCCATGCTGCGCTGCTAAAGTCATATGCTTTGTCCATGCCTTTCCGCATCCCCCTTCTCCTTTTTCTCCTTTCCCTACAATTTGTCTCATAAAAACAAAAAAGACCAAACATCCGAATATGGCTATCCCAATTCGGTCGTTTGGTCTTGCCTGCATAGCAGTCACAAGCCTGTATCTTTTTGTAAATTAAGAATAACGCCTTTCCCTACGCTTTGTCAATCCATTCATTGCGCAAAATATGAATTTCGTAGCATTATCCAAGGAAAAACATCATATTTTATACACTTTGACAGTGTTTCGCCTGTGCTGTAAATAAAAAACGCCGATTCATTTGAACCGGCGTTTTAGATGTGCGCATCGAGTTATCTTCCCGGGCCGTCGCCAGCCAAGTATTGTCACCGTAAATGAGCTTAACTACTGTGTTCGGAATGGGAACAGGTGTACCCTCATCACCATTGACACGCACTATGTGCTGATTAAATCAGCTTTTGTATGATACCATATCGGCATCAATTTGTCAAGACTTAAATGGTGACCCGTGGGAGAATCGAACTCCCGTTTGCGGCGTGAGAGGCCGCCGTCTTGACCGCTTGACCAACGGGCCACATCTGGTCTTTGACAATCTCCTTCACAAGACCGGTGCGCGAAATCTACATATCTGTATCTTTCAGCAGCGAACCAATCCCACGGCCTAAAAAACATGCCGCTGGCATATTTTTCGACGGCCTTTCTCGTCCCCGATGTTGCACGGAAAACAAGGAAGAAGATAAGTGGTGCACCATCGGGGACTCGAACCCAGGACCCACTGATTAAGAGTCAGTTGCTCTACCAACTGAGCTAATGGTGCATAACAGCAATCTCCGGGCCGGGCCTAAAGCTCGGCCCGGAGGCTGCTTTCTTAGAGAAGCCGGCATCTACCTATTTTCACAGGTCGTTTCCGACCAACTATCTTCGGCACAAGTGAGCTTAACTTCTGTGTTCGGAATGGGAACAGGTGGAACCTCACCGTCATCGACACCGGCCATACAAATGACCTTGTCATCTGCTTCTCTTTTTTGAGGATGTACCCTCAAAACTGAATATCGAACTGCTTGGCAAACAGAGTACCTTCTAAAGATTGGGGTCAAGCCCTCGACCTATTAGTACACCCTTGCTCAAAGCCTCGCGGCTCTTACACATGGTGCCTATCAACCTTGTAGTCTTCAAGGGGTCTTACCCAGTTGACCTGGTGGGATATCTTATCTTGAGGTCGGCTTCACGCTTAGATGCTTTCAGCGTTTATCCGATCCGAACATAGCTGCCCAGCTGTGCCACTGGCGTGACAACTGGTGCACCAGAGGTTCGTCCATCCCGGTCCTCTCGTACTAGGGACAGCGCCTTTCAAATATCCTGCGCCCACGACAGATA
>DXEF01000059.1 GCA_019115085.1 Candidatus Agathobaculum pullicola
TGATGATTCGTTTCTTCATGTTGCTTCCTCCATTCCGGACATGGAAAGAGCGCCCGATCTCTTTACCGTACAGCGAGAGACTGAGCGCTCTTTTTCAAATTGATTCAGTTCCATGGAGAGCTGCCATGCCAGCTCAAATCCAGAGATAAAGCTGTCGATGGAGCGTTCCTCTGCCATCAGACTCTGGGCATCCATGATTCGAAGCACCAGCCGCCGTTCCGGCTTCTCCAGGACTTGAATCAGTTCCTGATAGCATTCTTCTACTTCCTGCTTCTGCTCTGAAAACTCTGGCGGGGTATAGAAGCAGTCGTACAGGTTCTTAAGTAATGTTTTCATGCGTTGCACCTCCTGGTAGCAACACACAATACCATTGATAGTTGCGGAAGTCTATCGTTTTGGAAAAATAGTTTTTAAAAAAACGAGATAGATATCTAAAATCAAGATAGGCATCTTGAAGGCGGTTGTGTTTTATGGTATACTCCCAAAAGCTATAGACCACAATCAGGAGGTTTTAGATTATGAACAAGGGCGTTAACTACTCTATGTTCTATGATATTCTTCTTAATCTCAGAGAAGATTTTCATAGTTATGGTCGAATTGATGATTCAAACGCTAAGCTTGATGAAATGATTAAGCTCATCTGCACGAGCTATTCAATGGCCTTGTCGGGTATGCAGTTCAGCTTAGAGCACATACGGCAAGTTGCTTTAAGTCACTTTGGGAATCAAGATATGGTGGCAGCGGCATTGCGTTATGTTTGTGAAAATGAAATGCAGAAAGATTTGTTTCGCAATGCAGACGGTACTAATATTTTTGGAAGTAACCCTACGCTTGCTATTCAGCCAACAGAAAATGATTTTGCGCAAAAACTAATCATTGAAATTGAAAAAATCGATTTTGTTTATTTGATTCAAAATAGGAGCTATTCAGATTTTGATTTGGTGAACGAGTGCTTCGGATATTTTGTTCGCGATAATTTCCGAAATAATAAAGAAGATGCTCAGTACATGACCCCGTATGAGATTTCCAAAGCTATACTCGACATTATCTTCGATGATATGCAGCGCCAGCAATATTTTGATGAGCATACATTGAGAACTTTTACTGTAATGGATCCAACATGCGGAGTAGGTACACTGCTTATTGAAAGTTCCTCCCATTTCACAAAGTATGTTGAAAACAATATTCACGACGAAAATAAACGAACAGAAATAATCGGCCAATTCAGGTCAACCGGTATATTGGGTCAGGATAAAGTGGATCGCATGGTGCGTTTATCAAAAATCAATGCCTTGTTACTCGGTAGTAACGCTTCAAATATCAGCGAAGGCAATAGTATCGTTGGACATAGCAACTTGAATCAATATATCGGGGCGGTAGACTTAATTTTTACAAATCCGCCATTTGGAGCTGAATATAGCATTCAGGATCTTGAATTGAGTGAATTCCCAATTTTAAGTAACGCAAAGCCTACAGCAAAGATGTTATCCTCTGAGCTATTGATGCTTGATAAATGCATTAATATTTTAAAGCCTGGTGGCTACCTTGCAATTGTTTTGCCGGATTCTGTGTTTGCCTCTAAAGGTATTTACTCCATTTACCGCGATAGTCTAATGAAAGAATACAATATTCTTGGGGTTATTGGACTACCAACGGTGACATTTGCGCAAGCAGGCACAAGGACAAATACCTGTGTTTTAATTCTCAGAAAAATGAAACCGGATGTAACGGGTAAAATGTTCATGGCAGACTGCAAGGACATCGGTTATATTGTAAAAGAACGCGCTGGTGTTCCAATTAAGATTGAGCAGGGAACCAATGAAATGGTTTCAATTGCAAAAAGCATTATTGATAGTACGAATCCTTCTACAAAAATATTAAGTGAAAGTCCATCGGTTACCATGATTGACTCGAGTGATTATGTCGGAAACAATCTAAAGCCAAGTTTTTATGCTGCTGAACGATTTAAGACTATTAAGAATTTAAGGAATTCCGTATCCGAAGGATTTAGGATTGCAAAACTCGGAGATATCGTTGAATTTACAGCAAAAAGCAGAAAAAGTTACATGGTTTCTGACACCATTAAACATATTAGTGTGTTACATATAAACGCTGACTGCACAATTGCTTTTGATGAAGTAGAAAAATTCAATCCCGTTTCAAAAGGAAGAAAATGCTATCCTGAAGAGTTGATTTTTTCGAAAATAAATCCCAGGATTCCGCGCATGGCGGTTATTCCACATAGAAACACAGATCTGGTTTGCTCAAATGAATTCGAGATTATGAGATCAAGAGGAGTAATTGGCATGTATGCATTATGTTTTTTGCTGAAAACAAAAAATGTAATGAGCCAAATCGAAAACCTAACATCAGGTACATCATCCTCACACAACAGAATAAAACGGGAACAACTGGCAGATATTTTAATTCCCATACCGGTAAGTGAAGAAGCAAAAAAACTGGTTGCAGAGGTTGATAGAGAGCTTGAGGCAGCAGTCAAACTTATTTACACAGCCGAAAGTAAGATCTCGGATAAGTTTGCCGTTTTAAATAGCATTTGATAAAAGTAGGAGCAACGCTGATTATAGCGCTGCTCCTATTTTTAAAACACGCTAATTACCGGAACATCATCTACAATGTCTGCCCTGAAAATAAGGTTCGCTCCTTCTGTGTTTTCAAGTGGAATGTTTAGCTTGGGAAAACCATTTTCTCTTCCGTTCCCGTGTCGAGCATAATTATCATCAGTTCCATTCCTTGGCGGAAACAACTGAAAATTGATGCTCTTATGAGTTGGATCTGCAAATTTTGGATACCCGAGCTTTTGCATCCACTCTTTATAGCGATTACGCAGCAGAGTATGTTTGTGAATATCTACTTTCCAGATTCTAATGCGATACTGGCGTTTGGGGTTTAAATCGATGGAAAGCAAAAAGATAGCTTTATAGTCGAGAAAACGCTCCATAATGTCCACAGATACAGAGTTAAAGTTCCATCTGGGAGCAGTGGCGCCATTTTTGTCCAGTGAATCAATGAAATTGGCGCCTTTTACTTCGGAACCATCACAAAGGTCATCTCCTTTTCCGCGCATTCCTTGCCCGGCGATTTGCGTTTGAAGGGAGACAAGATGTTGGGCTATGTAGCCTGTATCGATCATAGAAGATTGCGCAGTAACTAAGCTCCAATGAGATAGTTTGTTTTTTTGGTCAACAATCTGCTCCTGAATTAGCGACTGTGCAAGTTGTATACGATGTTCGCGGGAAAGTTTTTTTAGAATATGATTAGATAGAACCACTCTGTCAGCGACAGGAATGGTATCTATATTTATAGTCCTTGTTACAGATTTTAAGTTTTCGTTGATACTCTCAGGTGAGCTTTCGGCTATTACTGCGCTAAAAAGATCACGGTATTCATGTATATTATGCAAAAACATCGCCTTCTATCCTCTAAAATTAACTATGCCTCTTCACACATTCCAGTAACAAGAACATTGGGATCATAATAGATAGGATCATATTCTTGACCATTCCACTCTGCAGACAATAAAAGAGGATATAACAAATTGCCGCATCGATTGGTAAATACATCGTTGTTTTCATTTACTGGCGGATGCAACTGAAAATTGTAGCTTTTAATGGTTCCAGCTGCAAGTTGATCATACCAGTTCTGCGCCATTTCTCTAAACAAATCATCATGCTGCGGACGAACGACCCACACTCGAGCGCGTTCTTTATCATTGTCTGGATTATAGTCCCACAAAACAAAAAACAGAAAGGGCATTTGATCCAAATAAGCCATTGATCCTGCTAAACGACTTTGGGTTCCAGCCTTGATGACTCCATTAAACCGAACTTTGTCAATTGAATACCAAGCATTGGCTGATTTCACATCTGAACCATCTGCAAGATCTTGACCTTTATGTCGAGCCATTCCATCTATGCCTGTGAGCATGCTGATTAGTATTTGTGACCACGCTCTTGAGTCTTCTGGAGCAGGCTGCGATGTAATTGATGCATAACGTTGTCCTGCAAAAAAATGAATATGGTGTGTGTTAAGTACATCCAAAGCATCCTTTAATGCCATATTATCACCTCGACTATTGTGTTTTTTTGTCGAACACTTTTATCATATTATAACATCTGATGCTATGTTGCACAATTCAAATTTCAATCGATGAGATTTCTTTTTTACCATGAAGCATTTTTTGTCGATAATTTGTGTCATAGTTAAAAATTTGTTAGCAGTACATATTAAGATAGCCGCAAGTCATCAAAACGATGGCTTGCGGCTATCTTTTTTATGCCGTATCGATGTTGCCCCAGAGGGGTAGGTTCACTTCGTGTCCCTATGACATGGAGCGCTGTCCGGCGTTATTTTTTTCAAATGGAAAAATCCAATGCTTTGCCTCGATTGACCAATTCTTCGAGCGTGACCGAATCCACATACTGATTGATCACCTCGTACAAGCCGCGCCAAAAGTCCAGTGTAATACATTCCTGCGCACGCGTGCACTCTACCGGGTCATGTTCCAGACATGCCACCGGCACCAGAGCGCCTTCTGTAATGCGTAAAATATCTCCCGCTGTATATTCCGACGGATGTCGCGCCAATTGGTATCCGCCCTGCGCGCCGCGCGTGGATGTTACAAAGCCCGCGCGCGACAACTGAACGACAATCTGTTCCAGATATTTGGCCGATATTTCCTGCCTTTTGGAAATATCCCGCAACGGGATGTAGCCGGCAGCATCATGCTGTGCCAGATCGATCATCAGACGAAGCGCATATCTTCCCTTTGTCGAAATCTTCATATGCAATACCCCTTTGCAACATTATTCCTCAAAAAGCCGCCACTTTTCACATACACCACACATTACCCCTGCTGCAAACGCGCAATCACGTCCGCAATGTGCTGGCTGGCCTGCTCCACTTCCCATTTCAGCTCCGTGGCGGAGATGCGCTCGGCACCGTGTCCCATAATAATCATCTGCTCCATGCCATCCGATGTGGCAACGCGCACACGGTGCTTGCGGGAGAGATCGTAAGATGCTTGTTCAATATACATGTCTGCCGTTTCCGCCTCCTTGGTGTAAACGATATGCAGACCATGCCGCTTTTCAACCGATCCCACTCCCCCTTTGACCTTATATGCGTCAAACACCACAATCAAATGGCATTTACGCACGCTCTGATAATTGCTCAAGGCATTTATCAACGCTTCGCGCGCTGCATTGATATCCGCAGCCGCCATGCTGCGCAATTCGTCCCATGCGAAAATAATATTGTACCCGTCAACCAACAGATAGTCATCCGCACGGATACGGGTAACATACAACTGTTCAATCGTCTCCGCCTTTCTGCGACTCTGCCGAAAGGCCTCAAAGCCACGGTCACGAACCGGGCCATAGGTACGCTCAAACAGAGCGCGCAGCTCTTTATCCTCCTCCAGACCGGATGAGGCAGCCGCGCGGCGCACCGGCTGAAACGTCGGCTCTTCTTCCTCGGGCTGCAAACAGATGCCCGCGTCCATATGCGCATGTGCTTGCACCTCATCCCACTTGACGACATAGCCCGCGCCATGCGAACAAAACACGGAATCCGGGGAATTTTCGGTATCGTGTTCCAGCTGATAGCCGCTCTGCTCAATCACGTGTGCGGCATTGTGGCAGGGGGCATAGCCATTCGGCGTGCACACCAGCCGTCCGCGCCCCTTGGTATAGGCCGCCACCTCGGTCCAGTAATTGCGCATCGCGGAAACCGGCGCCGTGCCGGTCAGCAACGCGCCGTCCTGCTGCGGCTTGGGCGGTTCAAACGTGCCTTCCATACGCTGAATATCGTTCATCGCTCGGCCCACACATTCCTCGGGCAGCGTCAGCTCAAATGCGTAGTACGGTTCAAGCAGCACACTTTCCGCCTGCATCAGACCGTTGCGCACCGCGCGGTAGGTCGCTTCGCGGAAATCGCCGCCCTCTGTATGCTTGACATGCGCACGTCCGGTCAGCAGCGTGATTTTGATGTCCGTAACGGGTGCGCCTGTGAGCACTCCCACATGCGTTTTCTCTGCCAGATGCGTCAATATCAGACGCTGCCAGTTGATATCCAGCGTATCAGTCGAACAAGCCGTGGCAAACTGCAAGCCGCTGCCGCGCTCGCCCGGTTCCAGCAGCAAATGCACCTCCGCATAATGGCGCAGCGGCTCAAAGTGACCGATGCCAACCGCAGGCGTGGTGATTGTTTCCTTATACACTATGCTTCCTTCGTCAAACGTGACCGGAACGCCAAAACGTTCCGCAATCACGCGGCTCAGGATTTCCAGCTGCACCTCGCCCATGAGCTGCAAATGAATCTCGCTCAAGCGCTCATTCCAGACTACCCGCAGCTGCGGGTCCTCTTCCTCCAGCTGGCGTAAATTTTTCAGCATGGTATGTGCATCATATTGATCCGGAAACTGTACCCGGTATCCCAATACCGGCTCGAGTACCGGCGGCAGCGCGCCCGCCGCACTGCCCAGTCCCATGCCGGGCTTGGTATGGGTCAGTCCGGTTACAGCACAGACCATACCGCTTTCCGCCCGCTCGACCGATTGAAATTTTTCACCGGAATACACCCGAATTTGGTTGACCTTTTCCTGCCAGCCGCCGTCCTCTTCGCCGGAAAGCAGTGCACGCACGGCAAGCGTACCACCGGTGAGTTTGAGATGCGACAGGCGGTTCCCCTGTCCGTCGCGTGTGATTTTGAATACCTGTGCACCAAACACGCTGTCATACTGCGGCTGCTGTGTGTAGCGTTCCAGCCCGTCTATCAGCGCCTCTACGCCTTCCAGCCGCAGCGCAGAGCCAAAATAACACGGAAACACCTTGCGCGCACGAATCAGCGAGGTGATTTCCTCGGATTCTACGCAGCCCGTCTCCAGATACCGTTCGAGCAGCGCCTCATCACACACGGCGATTTCCTCCGCCATGGTCTCTGACGCGTCAAAGGCAATACAGCCATCCCCCAGACGTTTTTTCAGTTCCGCCATGCGCGCCGCACGCGCGTCCGGATGGATGTCCATTTTATTGATAAAAAGAAAGGTCGGCACATTGTGCCGCTCGAGCAGACGCCACAGCGTCTGCGTGTGTGCCTGCACGCCGTCCGTTCCGCTGATCACTAAAATCGCATAATCCAGCACCTGTAGCGTGCGCTCCATTTCCGCGGAGAAATCTACGTGTCCCGGCGTGTCCAACAGCGTCACCGCGGCCGTCGGCAGCAACAGCTCAGCCTGTTTGGAAAAAACCGTGATGCCTCGTTCCCGTTCAATTGCAAACGTATCTAAAAAGGCGTCTTGATGGTCTACCCGTCCCAGCTTTTTCACCGCGCCCGTCAGATACAGCAGCGCCTCAGACAGCGTTGTTTTCCCCGCATCCACATGCGCCAGAACACCGATGACAAATCGTTTCATAGCTTCCTTCTCTTTAATTGATTTATTAATATAATATCAAAAAAGTAGTTAAAGCACAAGACGTTCCAGCCGCTGCACGCATATAACAATTTTTCCTCTTTAAACGGCATTATTGAAATTTTTGCACATAATTTGCACAGCATTTTCCTTGAAGAACAGCAATTTCATCTCATATTGCGGTTTTTTGCGCACAAAATACTATCAGCAAAACCCCAAAAACAAAATCAAACAAAAGGAGAGAAAAAACATGACTAACACGAAGAATGGTTCTAATCAGGGTATGGTTCCGGAAGCACGCGCCGCAATGGATCGCTTTAAGATGGAGGCGGCAGCCGAGCTTGCTGTCTCTCTTACATCTTAATTCCAAATCGCACTACATACCGGCTCACACCCCCAAACGACCGCCTGCTATCCTGATAGGAGGCGGCCGTTTTCTATTGCACGCTTTTTTATTGGGTAAGACGTTTTCTCTTCCGCACACACATGGACGGTGTAGCTTTCACCCTTCTCTAAAAAACGCCCTTTCGGCGGATGGGAGCACGATACAATAGAGTCCCGCCCAACATTTTCCATCCGCGCTGTTCCCATATTGTTGCAGAATTTGTTTTGCGAAATAGGGAGAAATTTGGTATAATACTGCACATCAGAATTCCAATTACCGCCTTGGAAAGGAAAGGACTGGAGCTGTTATGGCTAAATCATTATACTCTGTGATTGTCGCAGACGATGAGGATGAATTGAGGGAAGCAGTGTGTACTATGATTCCCTGGGAGGACTATGGTTTCCGTCTGGTAGGAAGTGCCAGCAACGGTTTGGACGCCCTGCAAATGGTGGAGGAGTGTGAGCCTGATCTGCTGCTCACCGATATCCGGATGCCCTTCATATCGGGCATTGAGCTTGCCCGACAGGTACGCGAAATCCGTCCCGCAACCAACATCGCCTTTCTCAGCGGCTACGACGATTTTGAATACGCCAAACAGGCGATTCAATATAATATCATCAGCTATATGCTCAAGCCCCTGACCATGGAGGGATTGAGCAAGGAGTTGCAAAATATCCGCCAGAAGATTGACACCCAGTTTGCCATGTTCCGGCAGGCCTCCCCCAGTCCCGGCGGGCTGGACTTGCAGACCGCGATGCTGATGCCTCTGGTGCTGGACGATTACGCCGAGCCGGATGGCGAGCAACGGGCAAAGGCCTATGCACGGCAGTGCGGCCTGCTGCATGACATAGAGGACTGTCCTTATTACATTGTGATGGTATCCACCTTGCTGGAAGCGGACGAAGGCAACTGCACGCCCCCCTCCTTTGTTGCGTCCGTCAACCGGCTGTCGACGAAATATCTACGCGGCGCGCATTTCTTTGCTTCCGGCAAAGTGATTTCCGTGCTGCTGGGCAATCCGTCCGACTTCGACAAATACCTCCACATTCTGGCGGATGAAATCCCCCAAATGGCAGACCGCGTGCTGGGGAAACGCTGCCGCATCGGCATTAGCCGTGCGACGCGGAATTTAACCGCTCTGCACGATGCCTATCGGGAGGCGATGGAAGCCCTCCGCCAGGGGGACCGCATGGAGAGCGGCGCGCAGTTTATCAGCGACCTGTCCCCTACTGTCAAAGGCGGGGAGCTGCTATGCAAGCGAGCCATGGAGGCTCTCAACCAGCACTATATGGATGCTGACCTCTCTTTGGTTTCGCTCAGCGGAATGTTGACCGTCAGCCCCAACCACCTTTCCTCCTGTATCAAAAAATATACCGGCGAGACTTTCATCAATATTCTCATCCGCAAGCGGATGGAAGCCGCCCGCGAGCTGTTGATATCCTCCCCGCTCAAAATTCAGGAGATCGCTCAACGGTGCGGCTATACCGATCAGCACTATTTCAGCTACTGCTTTAAGAAATACTGTGGTGAATCTCCCAGTACCATGCGCCGCAGGCTGGATCGGGAAAAGGCAGGTGAATGATTTTGAAAGACCGTGTCTCCCGCACAGGGCTGCGGATTACCACCATTCAGGTCTCCATTGTGCTGGGCGTGGTGGCAGTCATTCTGTGCTGCAGTATTCTGCTCTTTCTCAACCGTTACCGCAACGCCATGGTGCAGAGCGCTCTTACCAGCAGTGACCAAGCAGTCTCTCAAGTCTCCAACACGGTCGGCAACTATCTGCAAAGCATGGAGCAGGCCATGTCTCTGGTGGAATGGTCCCTGCTGGAAAGTGCCGACAACCGAAACCAGCTCTTGGAAGCCTTTCTGACCTTCCGCCCGGATGTGGTGGCGGTGACAAGCTACTCTCCTTCGGGTAAAATGCTGGACTGCTGGTGCCTTGACCGGGAGCCACGTGAGGTCATTTATCAGAACCTTTCCTTCAATCTGGATAGGGCCCGTGCCTCGGGCGACGCTTATATGACCGCTCCCCACGTAGAGAGTATCTTTGAGGGATATTACCCTTGGGTGGTGACCATGACCGTGCCGCTGGAATCCGGCAATCAGACGGCCTGGGTCTCGCTCGACCTGAGTTTTTCCAGCATCTCAACCTACATCAATAATGTCAGCATTGGCCAGCGCGGCTATTGCTTTCTCATGGATAAACAGGGCGACATCGTCTATCATCCCCAGCAGCAGCTGCTGTACGCAGGTCTGAAATCCGAGGACACCTCCTCTCTGGCTTCATTGGCAGATGGCGCCTATGTCAATGACACAGTGATATATTCCGTTACCAGCGTCGCGGGCAGCGACTGGCGCATCGTCGGCGTCAGCTATGTCGATGAAGTGGTCAATCGCAACTTCCGGGAAATGATTCGTCTTTCCCTCATAGTGGGAGCGGTTCTGCTCGCGGTAGCGGTGCTGACAAGTTTTCTTCTCTCCCGACTGCTGTCCCGTCCGCTGCGCGGTTTGGCCGATGCCATGGAACGCTTTGAAACCGATGCCGACCACTTCACCTACCTGCCTGTGGGCGGCACCCGAGAGGTTCAGGAGTTGTCCGGCTCCTTCGAGCATATGGTACTGCGCATCCAGCGTCTCATGACCACGGTGCGAGAGGAGGAAATCAACCTTCGCAAAACCGAGCTGAAAGCCCTTCAAGCGCAAATCAATCCGCACTTTCTATATAACACGCTGGATTCCATCGCCTGGATGTGTGAGCAGGGCCGCACTGATGATGCGGTAAAAATGATTCACGCGCTGGCCAGACTGTTCCGCATCAGCATCAGCAAGGGACACGAACTCATCCCTATCGCCAAGGAAATCGAGCATGCGGAAAGCTATCTGCAAATCCAGAAATACCGTTATAAAAATCAGTTTACCTATGCGTTTGATGTCGACCCTGCGTGTCTGAACTATTACTGCAACAAGATAACCCTGCAGCCCATTATCGAGAACGCTATCAACCACGGCCTTGATCTGCTGGTGGATGAGGGCCGTATTACCGTACAGGTGCGGCAGGACGGAGAGGACATTGTATTCGACGTTCGCGACAACGGCGTAGGTATGAGCGATGAACTGATTCAGTCCATTTTGCAGCACGGACCGGATGACCGCACCGGTATCGGTATCCGAAATGTCAACGACCGACTGCAAATCTATTTTGGAAAGCAGTACGGCCTGCACATCAGCAGCGAGCCGGATGTGGGGACCTGCGTGGAAATTCGCATGCCTAAGATACAGGAGGGGGACTATGAGACGAAATAGATGGGGCGCCGTATGGGCGGCTGTGCTTTGCGTACTCTTGTGCAGCTGTTCCACCAGCACCGGCTACTCCCGACAGCACACGGTCACTCTGGTGGCCAAATCCACAAAGACCGAGTTCTGGCTGTCAGTCTTTGCCGGGGCGGAGGCTGCCGCCACAGAATACAATCTCAAGCTCACCATCATCGGCCCAAATACCGAAGAGGACTACGAGGCACAGAATCAAATGGTGACCGACGCGGTAAACGAAGGGGCGGAAGCCATTGTATTTTCCGCCATCGACTATGAGAACAACGCCGCTGCGATTGATGCCGCCGCCCAAAACGGCGCTAAAATCGTGGCCATCGACAGCAACGTAGACTCCGAGGCGGTGAGCACCTACATCGGCACCGATAACTACGCCGCCGGACAAATGGCCGCGCAGGCGGCCCTCGAACGAGTAAAAACACCGTTGAAAGTCGGCATTGTCAATTATGATATCAGCAGCGCCAACGGTCAGGAGCGGGAGCAGGGGGCGGTAGATGCTTTTACTGCCAGCAACCGGGCCGAGGTTGTCAGCGTCATCAACACATTGGCGGAGGCTCGCCACGCTAAAATGGATACTATCTCTCTGCTGACAACCCACCCGGAAATCAATGTGCTGCTGGCCTTTAACGAGCCTACCAGCGTAGGTGCGGCACAGGCGGTAGAGCAAATGGGGCTGTCCGAAACGGTCTTTCTGTTGGGCTTTGACTCCAATGTTGACACTGTAGACGGCCTGCAGGAAGGCTCGGTCGACGCCCTTATCGTACAAAACCCGTATGCCATGGGCTATCTGGGCGTGGAAAGCGCTTATAAACTGCTCATCGGACAGTCCAGCGGAATGGAGCGGATCGTAGACACTTCCACCCAGATCGTGGACCGGAATAATCTTTTTGATGTGGACAGCCAAAAGGCATTATTCGCATTCGACTCTCGTTGAATTGTGAAATATGCACAATTTTAAGATTTAAAAATTTCATGTTATAATAAATTTCAATGAAATTTACCCCTTTTGCGGTGATTTTTCACCTTGTTTTTCCGTATTTTTTCCTATACAATAAGAACAAGCAGGAAGGATCTTCTAAAGAATATCCCTCCAAACCAAAAGGAGAAAAGGAGAATCATTATGAAGAAAAAGGTACTTGCGCTGACTCTGGCTGCTGCGATGATGGCCAGCATGGCGGCCTGCTCTTCGGGCGGTAACAATTCGGACACTGCGCAGAACGACGGTGGCGCGCAGGCGGCGGAGGTCGCTAACAAGGATAAGCCCTTAGTGTGGTTCAACCGTCAGCCCTCCAACAGCTCTACCGGCGAGTTGGACATGAACGCTCTGAGCTTCAACGACAACACTTACTACGTAGGCTTTGACGCTAACCAGGGCGCTGAGCTTCAGGGCACCATGATTCTGGACTACGTAAAGGCCAACATTGATACCATCGACCGCAACGGCGACGGCATCATCGGTTATGTGCTGGCCATCGGAGATATCGGTCACAACGACTCCATCGCCCGTACCCGCGGCGTCCGTGCGGCTCTCGGCACTGCTGTTGAAACAAACGGCGCTATCAACAGTGACCCTGTAGGCAGCAACGCTGACGGCTCGGCTACCGCTGTTAAGGACGGCTCTCTGGAAGTCAACGGCAAGACCTACATCGTCCGTGAGCTGGCTTCTCAGGAAATGAAGAACCCCGCCGGCGCAACTTGGGATGCTGCTACCGCTGGTAACGCGATTGGCACCTGGGCTTCCTCTTTTGGCGACCAGATCGATGTCATCGCTTCTAACAACGACGGCATGGGCATGTCCATGTTCAACGCTTGGTCCAAGTCCAACAAGGTTCCGACCTTCGGCTATGACGCTAACGCTGACGCGGTTGCTGCTATCGCAGAAGGCTACGGCGGCACCATCAGCCAGCACGCTGACGTTCAGGCTTACCTGACCCTCCGCGTACTGCGTAACGCACTCGACGGCGTGGATATCGACACCGGTATCGGCACCGCGGATGACGCCGGCAACGTACTGAGCGACGACGTTTACTACTACGATGAGGCCGCTCGTTCCTACTACGCTCTGAACGTAGCAGTCACTGCCGACAACTACACCGAGTTCACCGACTCCACCAAGGTTTACGCACCGGTCAGCAATCAGCTGGATGCTTCCGCTCACCCGGAAAAGAGCGTATGGCTGAACATCTACAACGCTGCTGATAACTTCCTGAGCGCTACTTACCAGCCGCTGCTGCAGAACTACGACGACCTGCTCAACCTGAAGGTAGAGTACATCGGCGGCGATGGCCAGACCGAGGCCAACATTACCAACCGTCTGAGCAACCCGAGCGCGTATGACGCCTTCGCCATCAACATGGTTAAGACCGACAACGCAGCTTCCTACACTGCTCTGCTGAATCAGTAATACGGATTTGGACTCTTTTAAGTCAAACAATAGGTAACACGCCAATGTGATTGGGGAGAAGGAATTCTCCGTCTTAGGAGAAGTAATTCTCCATACGGAAGAAGACCTTCTCCCCAGTCCTGTTTTTCCAAGGAAATCGGGACGGATCACTTAGGTCCGCCCAATCTGGCAATATTGCATAAACGGGAGTAACGAGAATGGCAGATGCAAAAAACGATATTGTCCTGTCAATCCGCGGCATGAGCAAATCCTTTGGCCGTAACCGAGTGCTCGATCACATCAATCTGGAGGTCAAGCGCGGCACGGTCATGGGACTGATGGGTGAAAACGGTGCCGGTAAGTCCACGATGATGAAGTGCCTATTCGGCACCTATCAGAAGGACGAAGGAAAAATCTTTTTGAATGGTAAAGAGATTAACTTCTCCGGCCCTAAGGATGCTCTGGAGAACGGAATCGCCATGGTGCACCAGGAACTTAATCAGTGTCTGGAACGCAACGTGATCGACAATCTGTTCTTAGGCAGATACCCCACCAATTCCGTGGGCATGGTAGACGAAGGCAGGATGAAAAAGAAGGCTTCGGAACTGTTCCGCAAGCTGGGTATGACGGTCAACTTGACCCAACCCATGCGGAATATGTCCGTTTCCCAACGACAGATGTGCGAAATCGCCAAAGCAATTTCCTATAACTCTCAGGTAATTGTTCTGGATGAACCCACCTCCTCCCTCACTGTCCAGGAGGTAGATAAACTCTTTGAAATGATGCGGATGCTGAAAGAGCAAGGTATTGCTCTTATCTATATCTCGCATAAAATGGATGAAATCTTTGAGATTTGTGACGAGATTTCCGTACTTCGCGACGGCAATCTGGTCATGACCAAGCCCTCTCAGGAGACAAACATGAACGAGCTGATCACCGCCATGGTAGGTCGCTCTCTGGAGAGCCGCTTCCCACCGGTAAACAACACACCGGGAGACACGATTTTGTCAGTGCAGCATCTCTCCACCAAATACGCCCCCTATCTTCAGGATGTATCCTTTGATGTAAAGGAAGGCGAGATTTTCGGTTTGTACGGTCTGGTGGGCGCCGGTCGTACCGAACTGCTGGAAACAATTTTCGGCGTGCGGACGCGTGCAGCAGGCCGCGTCTACTTTAAGAATCGCCTGATGAACTTCAACAGCGCCAGAGAGGCCATCGAACACGGCTTCGCCATGATCACAGAGGAACGCAAGGCCAACGGTCTGTTTCTCAAATGCGACCTCACCTTCAACACGACCATTGCGAATCTGAATCAGTACAAGAGCGGCTTTGCCTTGTCTGACGCCCAGATGATAAAGGCCACCAACAAGGAAATCAAAATCATGCACACCAAGTGCATGGGCCCCGACGATATGATTTCCAGCTTATCAGGCGGCAACCAGCAGAAGGTCATCTTCGGCAAGTGGCTGGAACGGGAACCTCAAATCTTTATGATGGACGAACCCACGCGTGGCATCGACGTAGGCGCAAAATACGAGATTTACGAGCTGATCATCAATATGGCCAAGCGCGGCAAGACCATTATCGTCGTCTCTTCTGAAATGCCCGAGATCCTCGGCATCACCAACCGTATTGGTGTTATGTCCAACGGACATCTCTCCGGCATCGTCAACACCAAAGAGACCGATCAGGAAGAGCTTTTGCGGCTTAGCGCAAAATACCTGTAGTAGGAGAAATCGCTTATGGCATCAACAAGTACAAAAATTCTTACGGCTGAGCAGGAAGCGCAGCTTCGCCAGCCTATCGACGAATACGTCGGCAAAATTCAGGATCAGATCAATGACCTGCGCGAGGATGGCACCGACAAGGTGATCGAAATTCAAAGCGCTATCGACAACCTAAAGCGGGATAAAATCTACACCGCTCAGGAAAAAGAAACCCGTATTCGGGAACTTCAGTCGGAGTTAGAGAAGGCCAAGGCGGTCGAGAATCGAAATAAAGATGCGATTGCCAAGCTGATTAGCGACGCAGAAAACTACTTAAAGGTCCATTTCAATACGGACTATTATCAGGCGGTCATCGCAAGCTGCAAGGACGAAAAGGTGCTTGCCGAGGAGAGATACCGCACAACGGTCGCCCGACTCAATCAGGAGCATCAGAGTACGATGTCCAAGCTCTCTGATGCTCATGAAATCAAGGATGAAAAGTACGTACACAAAAACCGGCTCTTTGACGCAAAAATGCAGCGGGCAAAGAACCTGCAGCAGGTAAAAGACCGGCAGCACGCCGCTTTTGAACACAAGTTCCACCTTATCGACCTGCTGCGCATGTCTAGATTCTCGTTTGGCGAGTCCATGTCGCAGCGGTGGGAGAACTACAAGTACACGTTCAACCGTCGTGACTTCCTGCTGAAAAATGGTCTGTACATCGCCATCATCATCATCTTCATCGCCCTGTGTATCATCACCCCGCTGGTGAAAAACGTACAGCTGCTGACAGTGAACAACGTGCTGAACATTCTCCAGCAGGCTTCGCCCAGAATGTTCTTGGCGCTCGGCGTAGCAGGCCTGATTCTGTTGGCCGGCACCGACCTGTCCATCGGCCGTATGGTTGGTATGGGCATGACGGCGGCTACCATCGTTATGCACCAGGGCATCAACACCGGCTCTGTGTTCGGTCATATCTTTGACTTTACCAGCCTGTCGGCTATCGCCCGTGTTCTTCTGGCACTGATTGTGTGCATCGTGCTTTGCACCGTGTTCACCACAATTGCCGGCTTCTTTACGGCGAAATTCAAAATGCATCCTTTCATTTCCACCATGGCTAACATGTTGGTTATCTTCGGTCTGGTCACCTATTCCACCAAGGGCGTATCCTTCGGTGCAATCGACCCGACCATCCCCAGCATGATCATCCCCCGGATCAACAACTTCCCCACCATCATTCTGTGGGCGGTTGCCGCGGTAGTCATCGTGTGGTTCATCTGGAACAAGACCACTTTCGGCAAGAACCTTTACGCT
This sequence comes from Candidatus Agathobaculum pullicola, assembly GCA_019115085.1. GTDB lineage: Bacteria > Bacillota > Clostridia > Oscillospirales > Butyricicoccaceae > Agathobaculum > Agathobaculum pullicola. The sequence continues at coordinate 16,548 of DXEF01000059.1, forward strand.
GTCGGCGGCAACCCTGAATCCGCCGCTGTATCCGGTATCTCCGTATTCTGGGTCACTGTAGGCGCGTTCGTTATGGCCGGTATTCTGTATGGCTTCGGCGCTTGGCTGGAATGTATCCGCATGGTAGGTTCCGGCTCTGCGGCTTACGGCCAAGGCTGGGAAATGGACGCCATCGCGGCTTGCGTAGTAGGCGGTATCTCGTTCACCGGCGGTATCGGCAAGATCTCCGGTGTTGTCGTGGGCGTATTCATCTTCACCGCCCTGACCTACTCGCTTACCACGCTGGGTATTGACACCAACCTGCAATTCGTATTCTCCGGCATCATCATTCTGGTAGCCGTTATGCTGGACTGCCTGAAGTATGTGCAGAAGAAATAAGCAATCCATTTGTTAAAAGCGAAAAGCCGCTGCAAGGCAACTATAAAGGTCCCGCCTGCTTGCAGCGGCTTTCTGTTACGCTAACCCCCAAAAACGTATACTGTGTTTAAAAACATCGTCTCGGTCTGCCGGGACGAGAAGGAGTGGATATACCATGCAAAAATTAAGCGATGTACGCCGCGCACTGGACGCCGGAGATCTGAACGCTCCTCTGTCTGAGTTGCTCTATGATGATCTGACTGCCGCTCGGCAGCGCATAGCGAAATTACTCGATGCCTTTCAACAATGCTTTAACGCCCAAGATGACACCCCTGTCGCTTTGTGCTCCGCCCCTGGCCGCACGGAGATTGGCGGCAACCATACCGACCATCAGCACGGCCGCGTTCTGGCCGGCGCGGTCGATTTGGACTTTTTGGCCTGTGCCAGCCCGAACGGCACCAATACCATCCGTTTCCAGTCCGAGGGTTGGCCGATGGTAGAAGTGAATCTGGATACGCTGGACCCCAAGGAGGAGGAAAAGGAAAGCACCGCTGCTCTGGTTCGCGGTATGGCGGCTCAGGCGGCACAGAAAGGCTACACTGTAGCCGGCTTTGATGTGTATGCTACATCCAGCGTACTGCCCGGCTCCGGCCTGTCCTCTTCTGCGGCATGCGAAGTGCTTCTTGGTGTCATTGAGAACCATCTGTTCTGCCGGGATGAACTCGACCCGGTAACAATTGCACAAATGGGTCAGAAAGCGGAAAATGTGTATTTCGGCAAGCCTTGTGGCCTGATGGACCAGACCGCATCCTCAGTTGGAGGCGCTGTCACCATCGACTTTAACGATCCCTCTGCTCCGATTGTCCGTGCACTGAAGGTAGATCTGGACAGCCTTGGCTATGCTCTGTGCATCATCGACTGCGGTGCCGACCATGCCGACCTGACGGACGAATACGCCGCGGTTCCCAGAGAGATGAAAACAGTGGCCGCTTTCTTCGGCAAAGAGGTGCTGCGTGAGGTGGATGAAGCCGATGTACTGGGCAATCTGCCCGCACTTCGCAAAGCAGTAGGCGATCGCGCCGTACTTCGTGCACTGCATTTCCTGGCCGATAACCAGCGAGTAGCGGAGCAGGCCGACGCGCTGGCCAACGGCGATATGGATACCTTTCTCGCACTGGTCAACGAGTCCGGCCATTCCTCCTGGGAACAGCTGCAGGACATTACCCCTGCCGGCGCCGTACAGGAACAATCCATGGCGGTTGCGCTGACGGTTGCGCAGCGCGCGCTGAAGGGACGCGGTGCCTGCCGCGTGCATGGCGGCGGCTTCGCCGGAACCATTCAGGCTTTTGTTCCGCTGGATCTGCTGGCAGCATTCCGCAGTGAGATAGAGGGCGCACTGGGTGCCGGATGCTGCCATGTGCTGCGGATTCGCCCTGTGGGCGGCACAGTCCTCTGGTCCTGAACAATACAACTGCTTTGATGTGAAAGGAGCGCACTTGTAACATGGCAATTTTAGTGCTGGGCGGAGCCGGCTATATCGGCTCCCATACCGTATATGAGTTGATTGACGCGGGCCGCGAGGTCGTGGTAGCCGACAATCTGCAAACCGGTTTCCGTGCCGCAGTTCATCCGAAAGCAAAGTTCTATGAACTGGATATTCGAGACCAAAAAGCGCTGGACACCCTGTTTGAGACCGAGCAAATTGACGGCGTTATCCATTTCGCTGCCTCCTCTCAGGTCGGGGAATCCATGTCCAATCCGCTGAAGTATTATGACAATAACCTCCACGGCACTATGGTGCTTCTCCAGTCCATGGTGGCGCACGGCATCGATAAAATCGTTTTCTCCTCTACCGCCGCAACCTACGGTGAGCCGGAGCGCGTGCCGATTCTGGAGGACGACAACACCTGTCCCACCAACTGCTATGGTCAGACCAAACTGGATATGGAGCATATGATGGGCTGGGTATCCCGGGCGCATGGCCTGAAATATGTGGCGCTGCGGTATTTCAATGCCTGCGGCGCGCATGCTTCCGGTCAGATTGGTGAGGCGCACAATCCGGAAACTCATCTAATTCCCCTCATCCTGCAAGTGCCGCTGGGCCAGCGCGAGCAGATCAGTGTGTTTGGCGAAGACTATCCCACCAAAGACGGTACCTGCGTTCGTGACTACATTCACGTCACCGATTTGGCGCAAGCGCACATTCTGGCGCTGGATTACCTGATGAACGGCGGCGAAAATAACGTATTCAATTTGGGTAATGGTGTGGGCTTCACCGTCAAGGAGGTCATCGACGTGGCCCGTGAAGTCACCGGCCATCCGATTCCCGCTAAAATGGCCCCCCGCCGTGCCGGCGATCCGGCACAGCTTATTGCCTCCTCGGAGAAAGCGGTTCAGGTGCTGGGTTGGAAGCCCGAATACAATGACCTGTCCACCATCGTGGCCTCCGCCTGGACCTGGCATAAGAGCCATCCCCACGGCTATACGGAGGGTTGATCATGGAACGTGACACAGCCATTGCTATGCTGGTGACCTATGCGCTGCGCAAAGGTCTTATCCAGCCCTGTGAGGAGATCTGGGCGACAAACGCTTTACTGGACGTGCTCAAGCTGGACAGCTATACTCCTCCGGAGACGGAACTGCCGGAAGATATTGATTTGCCCTCTGTTTTGGACGCCCTCATGGATGACGCCCATGCACGAGGCGTCTTGGAGGAAAACTCCATTGTCTACCGTGATCTGTTTGATACCGCGCTGATGGGCGCGCTCACGCCCCGCCCCGCACAGGTCATCGACACCTTCCAAACCCTGCGGCAAGAAAACCCGGAAAAGGCCACCGATTGGTATTATCGCTTTAGTCAGGATACCAACTATATCCGCCGCGACCGCATCGCAAAAGATGTACAGTGGAAGGCTACCACCGACTACGGCGAGTTGGACATCACCATCAACCTATCCAAGCCGGAAAAGGATCCCAAGGCTATCGCCGCTGCCCGTAATATGCCGGCTTCTTCCTATCCCCGCTGCCTGCTGTGCGCGGAAAACGAAGGATACGCCGGTCGGGTCAATCATCCCGCCAGGCAGAACCATCGCATCGTTCCCATCACCATCAACGACTCGCCGTGGTTCCTGCAGTACTCTCCCTATGTGTACTATAACGAGCACTGTATCTGCTTTAACGCGGTCCACACCCCCATGAAAATCGACCGGGCGTGCTTTGCCAAGCTGCTGGACTTTGTGGGACAGTTCCCGCATTACTTCGTCGGTTCCAATGCCGACCTGCCTATTGTTGGCGGCTCTATTCTGGCGCATGATCATTTCCAGGGCGGACGATATACGTTCGCTATGGAGAAAGCGCCGATAGAGACTCCCTTCTCCTTCCCCGGTTATGAGGATGTGCAGGCAGGTATCGTTAAATGGCCCATGTCGGTCATTCGGATCACCGCCGCAGACCCCCAGCGCCTGATTGAGCTGGCCGACCGTATCCTGACGCTGTGGCGCGGCTATACTGACGAGACTGCGGTCATCTATGCGGAGACAGATGGCGAGCCGCACAACACCATCACCCCTATTGCTCGCCGTCGAGGCAGCGACTACGAGTTGGATCTAGTGTTGCGCAACAATCTCACCACCCCGGAACATCCCTTGGGACTGTATCATCCGCACGCAGAACTCCACCACATCAAGAAGGAGAACATTGGCCTCATCGAAGTAATGGGGCTGGCTGTTCTCCCTGCCCGTCTTAAGACTGAGCTGGCCGCTGTGGCGCAGAAGCTGGTCTCCGGTGATGACTTAGAGGCCGACCCCCTCACCGCTTCCCATGCAAGCTGGGCTATGGGCTTCCGCGATAAGTATGAGCTGACCGCAGACAACGCGTTGGACGTGGTATATAAAGAGACTGGTTTGGTCTTTGCCAAGGTACTGGAGCATGCCGGTGTGTATGCCCGTACGCCTGAAGGTAAGGAAGCTTTTCTCCGTTTCTTAAGGCAGGTGTAAAATATGACAGAATTCATGCGTCAACCCTTTGGCGTAACTGCTGATGGACAAGCGGTAGATCAATGGACCATGCGCGCAGGGCAGTATATGGCTCAGGTACTTACCTACGGCGGCGTTCTGCGCTCCTTTACCGTCCCTGCCCCCGACGGCAGTCGGGATATTGTGCTGGGATACGACAGTCTGGCAGAATATGAGGCGCAAGACAAATATTTGGGAGCACTGGTCGGACGTGTAGCGAACCGCATCGGCGGCGCGGCCTTCGACCTGAACGGCGTCCACTATCCCTTGGCTGTCAACAACGGCCCTAACTGTCTCCATGGCGGCTTGCGCGGCTTTGACCGGGCAGTGTGGGAAGCGAAGCTCGACAATGATACTTTGGTTCTCACTCACGTCAGCCCGGCCGGTGAAGAAGGCTTCCCGGGCACACTGGAAGTAACGGTAACCTACTCTCTCACCGTTGACGGTGTACTCTCGCTGGATTATCAGGCAAAAAGTGATGCCGATACTCTGTGCAATCTGACCAACCACAGCTACTTCAACCTGCTGGGACACGCTTATGGCTCTCTGGAGGGCCAGCAGGTTGAAATCCGGGCGGATGCCATTACCGAAACCGATGCCGACAGCACGCCCACCGGCGTTCTGCTGCCGGTAGAAGGCACCCCTTTCGATTTACGTTCTCCACGGGACTTTTTGCAAGGGTTGGCGATGGAACATCCTCAGCTGACGCTGGGCAACGGATACGACCACAATTTTGTACTGCGTACCGCACCGGTCTCCCCTCTGGAACCGGTTGCACGAGTTACCGGCGGCGGCCTATGTCTGGAATGCTGTACCACTCAGCCCGGTCTGCAGCTCTACACGGCAAACTATCTGGATGGAAGCCCCGGTAAGGAAGGCGCCAGCTATGGCCCGCGGTCGGCATTCTGTCTGGAAACGCAGGCTTGGCCAGACGCCATTCACCATACGAATTTCCCCTCCGTTGTACTTCCGGCAGGAGAAACCTATCACCATACCACCACCTACCGTGTAACGATGACCTGATTCCATAAGGAACCATCATACAAGAACAGCAAACTGGGACACTGCAACACACTTTGCAGTGTCCCGGTTTTTTTTGTGCCGCTTTAGAACTCCTGCTGAAAAGCGAATAAAAACACACTTTATGGCACAAATTACCTCAAAAAGGAGGTACTTCTATGAACACAATGACACATGCAGCCCATGAGACGCTCTCACCAACAGCGCAGGGAACGCAGACCTGCATCGGTGCTGGCACATTCATCGTCAGACGACAGTATGTTGGAAACGCTCCCGCCCTCGACCTGCTCCGACAGCGCGTACAGCGGGCTGCGCACACAACATCATCCATTGACGAGCGAGTCGGCCCTGCGGTATAATCAACTGGTGAGCCGGTTCTGAAAGGAGCATATCACATGAGAACCGGTAATCTGAAACTTGTTTTTGCCTATCTTCGCCTCTCCAATGAGGAAGCGCGGAGCGGCGAATCCTCCAGTATTGCAAACCAACGGCAGATGATTCAGGACTATTGCCATCGCCACAGTATCACACTTGTGCAAGAGTTTGTAGATGACGGCTACTCCGGCGGCAATTTTGACCGTCCTGCGTTTCAGGCTATGCTGCGTCAGCTGCATGATGGCAAGGCCAATATGGTCATCACCAAGGACTTATCCCGCCTCGGGCGCGACATGCGCGAATCCAGCTACTATGCCGAGCAGTTTTTTCCGGAGCATGGCATCCGCTATCTGACCATCGCAGACAACTTCGACACCGCCCACGAAAACGTCATGGCACCGTTCCAATTTGCCATGAACGAAGTCTATCTGCGGGACGGCTCACGCAAGGTTAAGGAGGTCTTGCGAAGCAAACGGCAAAACGGGCAGTACTGTGCTTGCCCGCCCTACGGCTACCGCAAAGACCCTGCGGATAAAAACCGTCTTGCCCCCGACGAACAGACTGCCCCCGTCGTGCGACGCATTTTCGAGCGAGCGGCTGCCGGAGATTCCTCGCGTAAAATCGCGCTCGACCTGAATACGGATGGCATCATCCCACCGCTCAAATACCGTGTGCTGTTCCGCGATGATTTCAGCCCGGAAGGCGCCGCGCGCGCCTCTGACCTGTGGAACTACACTACGGTCAAGCGTATTCTGAAAAATCCGGTCTATCTTGGGCACACCATGCTTGGCAAAAGCCGCAAGGTCAGCGTCAAATCAAAAAAGAAGGTCGCAGTGCCACAAAGCGAGTGGTCGGTCACACATGACACACATCTTCCCCTGATTGATTCATTGCTCTACGAGAAGGCGCAACGCAATTTAGGCCGTGGACGGCGCAGTACTTTGTCCCATGATGCCATCCGTAAAAGCATTTTTTCCGGCATTGTTCGCTGTGCGCGATGCGGTCATTCCCTGTGTTCCTGCGGTACGGTGTACAAGGGGGAGCGGGAGAAATATTGGTATCTGTCCTGCACCCATCAGCGCGGCGATATCGCCAAGCGCTGCGACGGCGTGCGCATCAAGTATGCCGACCTCATAGAAGTCGTGCGGCAGGATTTGAATACCTTGCTCGCGCTGACCGATGCGCAAGCCGAGGCTCTCGCCCGTATGGCAGTGGAAAAAGAGCAGGGAGCCAGCGGACACGCAGCACGCAAAGCACGCTTACAGCAAGCACAGACACGCCTGTTAACGATAGACAAGATCATTGCCAAGCTGTATACGGACAACGCCGAAGGTCGGCTGGATGACGACCGACTGGCCCGCATGGTCGAAGCGCTTGAACAGGAATCCGCCTCCCATCAGGCCGTCCTCACAGAGCTATCACAAACACTTCCGAATCGTGAGGACACCGAAGCGCGATTTCACCGTTTTTTTATGCTGGCCAAGCAGTGCAGTCACATCGACGTACTCGACCGCGAAACACTGCTCACCTTTATCGATCGCATCGAAGTCGGACCAAAGCAATTTGAAGGCGGATTGCGCAAAGCGACCCATCGCAATACCCCCTACCGTCAGGATATCCGCATCTTTTATCGTTTTATCGGTGAAATTCATGCCGAAAACGAGCCATTATTGGAACAATCCTGCAACCTCTGACACGTTTCGCTTATACAAACTCTTTAAGATGACACAGATACACCAAGGGAGGTTGGCGTCAACCTGAAGCAGGGCTATAACGGCGATCTGACTTCCCGTCAGGCCGGCTCGATCGGTGGTCAGATGGTCAAGAAGATGATCGAATCCTACGAGCAGAACCTGGCAAACCAGGGCTGATCTGAGGCAATAGAGAGCGCGCGGCTTCCGTAATACCGGAAACCGCGCGCTTATCTTTTTATTGACATGGTTCTATCCGATGACATATGTTGCCTGATGCAAAAAGCTCGTTCATCATACGGTGAACGAGCTTTTTTGCTTTATGCCACAATACAGCGCATCACGCCTTACCAGTTTTACAACCTAACTTGGCTTAGCCGCGCCACTGGGCAAAAATCTGCTCCGCATCGGTTGCGCTCGGCGCTGCCACCAGCTTATCCGCCAACTCCTTGCACTCTGCATAAGAATATGCCGCCAGATCAGCCTTCGCCGCCAGCATTGCGGAAGCGGACATGGACAGATTGGTTACACCCAGACCGCAGAGCACCGGTGCCATACCCGGCGTACCGGCCATTTCGCCGCATACACCGACCTCGATACCATTCTCATTTGCTGCCTTGGCCGTCATTGCAATCAGGCGCAGCACGCCCGGATGCAGCGGACGATACAGATAGGAAATCTTCTCATTGATGCGGTCAACCGCACAGGAGTACTGAATCAGGTCATTCGTACCAATCGAGAAGAAGTCAACCTCCTTGGCCAGTATATCCGCGCAGACAGCTGCTACGGGAATCTCCACCATGATGCCGACCTTGACATCCGGATTATGCTCCACACCCTCAGCCGCCAGCAAATCCTTCGCCTGACGGAGAATCTGCTTGGCATTGCGGATTTCCTCAATCGAGGAGATCATCGGGAACATAATGCGTAAATCGCCATACTTTGCCGCACGAAGCAACGCGCGCAGCTGTGTCAGGAACAGATCGGTTTTGTTCAGGCAGATACGGATTGCACGATAACCAAGGAAAGGATTCTGCTCCTTCTCCAGCTCGAGCGCGGGCACTTCCTTATCGCCGCCGATATCCAGCGTACGGATAATGACCGGCTTGCCCGCCATGGTCTCGCACGCCTTTTTATAAGCCTCGAACTGCTCTTCCTCGCTCGGAAGATCATCGCGGTCCATAAACAGGAATTCGGAGCGGAACAGACCGACGCCTTCACCGCCGAGCTCCGCCACGCGGACTGCATCGTCGGGCGTACCGATGTTGCCCTCAATCACAATACGGCGGCCGTCGCTTGTCGCGCCCTGACGATCCTTAAACTTGGCCAGCATCGCGCGGCGTTCGTCCTCCGCTTTTTTCTTCTCCGCAAACTGCGCCAGTGTTTCCGCATCCGGGTCGACCACGACTTCACCTGCCACACCATCGAGCAGCAGATCCGCTCCATCCTCAATACCGTCCACCTTTTCGCCTGCGCCTGCGATAGCCGGAATACCCATCGAGCGCGCCATAATCGCGGAATGGCTGGTACGGCCGCCGATACGGGTGATAAAGCCGACAACCGGCTTTGAGCCGATCTTCGCCGTGTCAGACGGCGTCAGGTCGTTGGCAATGATGATACACGGTTCGGTAATCGAATCAATCGCATTATCCGCAATACCCTTGAGATTTTTGAGCACGCGCTTGGAAATATCCCCGATATCCGCCGCGCGCGCCTGCATGTACTCATCATCCATCGCACGGAACATCGCCTGAAAATTTTCGCAGTTGACAAAGCAGGCATACTCCGCGCACACCTTATCCTCTTCCACCAGATTGGTCATACCCTCGATAAAATCCGGGTCGTCCAGCATGAGCAGGTGCGCGTCAAAAATTTCCGCTTCCTCCGCACCGATATTTTTCTCCGCTTCATCGCGCAATACCTCAATCTGTTTTTTCGCATTTGCCACAGCGTCGGTCACACGTTTCTGCTCGGCCGCAACATCCGTGATGCTGTCTTTGACAACTGTCAAATCCTCCTCCTTGATGACCAAGGCCCTGGCATGTGCAAGCCCCTCCGAAACGCCAATTGCTTTAAACTTGACCATAGCCGTATCCTCCTGTTTTCTTGTATTTCTTATACAAAAAACCATATGTTTTTCTCAAATTATATTGTATAATATTTACGCTCTTTCGTCAAGTACACAGAACATTTTTCCGAAAACTTGCAAGAATTAAAATTTTTTTGTACCCAATCGCCTATTTTCTGCTATACTTATACCATTCCACATACCAACTTTTACAGGAGGAATGACAACCATGGCAAACCGCTGCACCCATATTCCCGAAATTATGCTGCCCCGTGCGGGTACGGATCTTTCCAAATGGGCAGTCATCGCTTGCGACCAATATACTTCCCAGCCAGAATACTGGGCCGAGACCGACCGCACGGTTGGCGATGCTCCTTCCACGCTGCGTCTGACACTGCCCGAAGTCTATCTGGAGCAGAATGATGTTGCCGAGCGCACCGAGAAAATCCATCACACGATGCGTCGTTACATCGAGGACGGTACGCTGCGCACGCTGCCCGCAGGTGTCATCCTGACAGAGCGTTGGTCTGGCGGCAGTTGCCCGCGCCGCGGCATTGTGCTGGCGGTCGATCTGGAGGCCTATGAATACACGCCCGGCTCCGCTTCGCTCATCCGTCCGACCGAAAAAACCGTGGTCGAGCGCATCCCGCCACGTCTCAAAGTCCGTCAGGGCGCATGCATGGAACTTCCGCACATTATGATTCTGATTGATGACCCGGAGCGCAGAATCATCGAGCCGCTGTTCGACCAAACTGAGCAACTGGAAAAGGTGTACGACACCGACCTGATGCAGAACGGCGGCCACATCACCGGCTGGTTCCTCCCCAAGGGCGCACAAACCGATACCATTGAAGAGGGACTGGAAGCGCTATGCGACCGCGAGACATTTAATCGCAAATACGGCTGCACGGACGCACAGGCCCTGCTGCCCTATGCCGTAGGCGACGGCAACCACTCGATGGCAACCGCCAAGGCCTACTGGGAAGAGGTCAAAGCCGGACTATCTGCCGAAGAGCAGGCGACTCACCCCGCGCGCTTTGTTTTGGTTGAGGTAGTCAACATTCATGATGAGAGCCTGATTATTGAGCCGATTCACCGTATTCTGTTCGGTGTCGATACCGATGAACTGCTGAGCGGTCTGACCGCCTTCTACCAAGCACAAGGCTGCAAAGCTTATATCGCGGACGAGGCTCCCGCCGATACCACTGCCCATATTTTCCCGTTCAGCGCCGCAGACAAGACCGGTGTGCTTGTGGTGGAAAACCCCAAGTGGTCCATCCCGGTCGCCACCATGCAGACCGCGCTCGACGCTTATCTGGAAAACCACCCATCCGCGCGCATCGACTATATTCATGGAGCGGATGTGGTCTGCAATCTGGCCGAAAAGCCCGGCAATCTGGGCTTTATCCTGCCGGATATCGCCAAAAACGATCTGTTCCGCGGCGTTGTTTTTGACGGCGTACTGCCGCGCAAGACCTTCTCCATGGGCGAGGCGCACGAAAAGCGCTACTATATGGAAGCGAAAACCATTGTCAAGTAACATTCTGTTCGGCATCGGACGCAGCCACACTGGCTGCGTCCTTTTTTGTCCAGTCAAGTACTGCCTCGTCCCCCTCTACCCGACATAACACAAACGCGGGCGCAAGTCCAAACGGACGGTTCGGCGCAAACAGGCAATGCAGGCGAAGTCCCTCCTGTATGCGTTCCGCTTGCACCGCACCGCTGTCCAGCAGTGCGTCCAGTACTGCATCGCCTGTCCGCAGCGGCGGCTTTCCATGATCCGAAATCTTGGGTGCTGTGTCTTGTGGAGACTGCTCCGCCTGTGGTACCGCATCCTTTTTTTGCTGTGGCCGCTCGGCCAGATAGAACGCTGTAGGCGGTCCTTTTGTACATCCCGCTGCCTTGAGCGTCTCCTTGGACAGATGCCGCCGCAGCTGTAGTCTGCCATTTTCCGGCGCGGGCAGGCCGACCAGCAGCGGCGCGCCGCCAGTTTCCCCGTAACAGCGCAGCAGCGGCGCACCGGACGGTATTTCGCAATCCACCTCAATCTGCACACCGTATCCATCCGGCTCCCACAAAAGCCAGCCCACCGGTTTTCCTGCATATTCTACTGCCGCCCGCATTGCTACACCTCCTCAGAAAAAAACGCGTACCCTGCTTACAGGATACGCGTTTTGCTTTACCGATATGCCCTCAGCCCTGCACAGAGCCAAGACCAAAGCTGACCGCCAGCGCCTCGTCCACATGACGCATCGCTTTCTCATCCAGCGACCCCATTTTTTCGCGCAGCCGACGCTTATCCAGTGTACGGATTTGCTCGGTCAGGATAATGGAATCCTTGGTCAGGCCGTAATTGGGCGCGCCGAGCGTAATATGCGTCGGCATTTTGGCCTTATTGATCTGCGATGTAATGGCGGCGGCGATCACGGTCGGGCTATAACGATTGCCCACATTGTTCTGCACGATCAGCACCGGGCGGATACCGCCCTGCTCACTGCCGACCACCGGGCTGAGATCGGCATAGTAAATATCTCCCCGTTTGATGCTGGTATCCACGTTGGTTCACACTCCGATGAAATAGATTTGCGGTTTGTCCGCAAACCTATTTTCCCCGCGCTGCGAAAAAATATAACAGTTGTCTGTCAATTCGCACAGATGCGGGTGGGAATTTCTTCCCGTTTCATCCTATGCAGCGCGCTGACCAATCGTCAACCGATATAAAACCGCGGCACTCGGCTGCTGGCCGCACAGATGACCTCATAGGAGATGGTACCCGCAGCCTCAGCGGTGTCTTCCGCCGTCCAAACTTCCGCCCCGAACACAGTCACCTCATCACCACGGCGCACCTCCACGCCGTCCGGCACGCGCACCATGCACATGTCCATGCAGATTCGGCCGAGTACAGGCGCCTTTTGTCCGCCCAGCACCACATGCGCTTTGCCCGATCCTGCGCGCAGAAAACCATCGGCATAGCCGATGGAGACCACTGCCACGCGGGTCGGCTCGTCCGTTTCATAGGTGCGGCCATAGCTGACCGTGGTGTGCGCGGGAATATCGCGCACCTGTACCACACGCGCCTTGACCGTCATCGCAGGCCGCAAATCCAGCACCGCCGGCACGGACACATCCGGGCGATATCCATATAGAATAATACCCGCGCGCGTCATGGTGCAGTGCATCCGCTCATAGTTCTGAATAGCGCCACTGTTGGCACAGTGCCGCAACGGCAGCTCCAGACCGCGCGCCTGCAAATCATTGCACACATCCGCAAAGCGCTGATACTGCAATTCGGTGTACGCTTCACCTTCCGGTACATCAGAAACTGCAAAATGCGTAAAAATACCCTCGGATACCAGCCCCGGAAGCATGGCGCAGGACGCAATCCGCTCAACGGTCTGTTCACGCTCCCATGCGGGAAAGCCAAGGCGGGTCATGCCGGTGTCCAACTTGTAATGGACAGTGAGTTTTTCGCCTGTACGCACCGCAGCGTCGCTCAACAGCCGCGCGGTTTCCTCGTCGTACACGGGCGCGGTGATATGCTGTCGGGCAATGGTGTCCATATCCGCTTCATCGACATAGCCCAAAATCAGGATAGGCTTTGTAATGCCGTTTTCGCGCAGCTCGACCGCCTCCGGCACGGTCGCGGCAGCAAAATATGGTGCGTCCATCGCTTGCAGACGCTGCGCGACCGGTACGGCACCGTGTCCATATGCGTCCGCCTTGACCACACACAGTACAGGCGCTTTCGCCTGCTGACAAATCACATGGTAATTGTATTCAATCGCACCCAAGTCCACTTCAGCCCAAGTGCGGTGTTTGCTCGGCTTCATATTGTTATTCATCCCCAGATTTATGTTTCCCGGTAGGACATCACCTGAATTTGCAGTACCCGTTCGCCGTCTGCATATAGTTCGGCGCAGACCGGCTGATATCCCTGCTTAGTGAGCCATACCTGCTTTTCAACCTTTCCATTGTCACTCTCCTGCGCAAAGCGCAGTACCAACAGCTCCACGCCGCTCGTTTTTTCTGTCCAAACCTGTGCCGGTTCTGCGCGGCGCAGATCGTCCAGCAGGCAGAACAACGCATCGGCAGGCGTCAAGCCTACGCGCTGCGGCATAGCGTCATCCAACACGAGACCGTCATACTGCAAAACAAAGGAGGCGCTGTCCGTGCCCGCAATCGTGCCGCCGATACCGGCAAGGCTGTCAGGCGCAGTGATAGTAAAAGCGTCGTTATCCTTCTTATTATAAACGTAATCCACTTCATATTCCAGTACGGATTGCTCCAGATCGGATAAAATTTTCAAATGCGCTTCAAATCCGGCCAGTTCCTCAAAATGTGTGCGCACGGTTGAGGCATCCGCTGCCGTATCACCGCCGCAGCCGGACAGCACCGCCAGCAGAATGGCCATGCAAACAAACCGTTTCAGGTCACCACTCCCTTGTATTATACCGTTTGAGAAGTTCGGGCAGGTATCGCAGCATATCCCCCGGCGTCATTCCGTATTCGCTCAACCGGTTTGCTGCTAAATCCCCCGCGCGGCCATGCAGCCACGCGGCAGCACAGGCTGCTTGCACCGGAGAAATCCCCTGCCCGCACAGCGACACCAGCATGCCCGCCAGCACATCCCCGCTGCCGCCCTTCGCCATGCCGGGATTGCCCGAATGATTGCGGTACATCGTACCACCCGGTGAAAAAATGCGTGTGTGATGGCCTTTATAGAGCAAAATACATCGGTTATCCTGTGCAAATGCGGCCAACTCTTCGGTTTTCGGCTTTTGGATGCCGCTCAGCCGCACAAACTCGGCTGCATGCGGTGTGAGCACAACCGGCTGCGCCGTCTGCCGTAATACATCTTTATGCACGGAAAGCGCATTTATGCCGTCCGCATCCAAAACGACCGGACTGTTTGCGCATTGCAGCAGCCCATATACAATTTCCGTCACCGCGTCCGACCGTCCCAGACCACAGCCGATGAGCACCGCGTCTGCCCGCACGGCCAAGGCAGTCAGTACAGGCAGCGCTTCGCGCGACAGCATACCGTCTGCATCGCACGGCATCGGCCGCACGACCGGCTCATTCAGCTTGACCGCAAGCACCGGCCAAGCCCTTTCGGGCGTTGCCAGCGTTACCACGCCGCTGCCCATGCGCACCGCACCCTGTGCGGCGAAATATGCCGCACCCGTATAGCCCGCAGAGCCGCACACGCACAGCACGCGCCCGAACGCATTCTTATCTGCCTCCGGCTGCCTACGCGGCAAAATGCCATCCACATATGCCTCGTCGATCTCGATAAACGCCTCTGACATGTCATTCTCACTCCTATTCTTGCCGTTTTACCTGTATTCAGCATAGCACGGTGTCTTGTTTTGCGTCAAGCAAAGCACACCATTTTACTGTCTCCCGTGTCCCGTTCCGGTGTCCGATGGAATACAATGAACCGAGGAGGTGATTTTTTGCCCATCCGTATTTTCATTGACCCGGGGCACAACCCCACTGGTCCAAACACCGGTGCGGAAGGAAACGGCCTGCGTGAGCAGGACATAAACTATACAGTCAGCATGTACCTTGCCGAACTTCTACGTGCCGACCCGCGTTTTGCCGTTCGGCTGAGCCGCAACAGCCCGACCGAAATCCTCGGCACGAGCAACGCGACGAGCCTCGCTACACGCGTCAACATGGCCAACAGCTGGCCTGCTGATTACTTCATCAGCATCCACTGCAATTCCAACGTCAACCCTGCCATCAACGGCACGGAGGTTTACGTCTACCAACAGAACACGCAACCCTACTGGCTGGCGCAGCATGTGCTGCAAGGCATTGTCAACCGTGTCGGCACCAAGGACAACGGTGTGCGTCTCAATCCCAGCTTATATGTACTGCGCCGCACACGTATGCCCGCCATTTTGGTGGAGCTGGCCTATCTGAGCAACGAAGCGGATGCCCAAAAGCTGCAGGATGACCCCTACGGCTTCGCACAGGGCATCTATAACGGCTTGCTCAGCTATTTCGGATTCAGTCCTCTGTAATCAAAAAAGGTCTTGCCTGGGGGCAAGACCTTTTTCTGTATCCGGTTTATTGCACGGTTAGAATCCGCCAGTCACGCCAAGCACTTGTCCAGTAATGAACGAGGCACGCTCCGAGCAAAGATACAGCACGCTTTGCGCAACCTCATCTGCCGTTCCGATTCGGCCGAGCGGTGTCTCTGCCGCCAGCCCGCGCATGGTTTCACTGCTGTGCATAGCGTTCATATCGGTATCGATTACGCCGGGCGCCACACAGTTGACACGGATACCGCTCGGTCCGAACTCCTGTGCCAGTGACTTGGTCAGCCCGATCAGCGCTGCTTTACTCGCCGCATAGTGGCTTTCACAGGAGGCGCCCATCTGTCCCCAGACGGATGAAATGGTCACAATGCTGCCCTGCTTTCGGTGCAGCAGGTCGGGCAATGCCGCCCGAATGGTACGCACCGCTCCCATCAGGTTGATATCCAACATGCGCTGCCAATCCTCATCCGTAATGTCCTGAAACAGCATCTGCTCCGCAATGCCGGCGTTGCACACCACTGCATCGGGCGCGCCAAAGTGCCCGCGCGCCTCTCCAAACGCTCGGCTGACCGCCTTATCATCATGCAGGTCGGCGCATAGCGCCAGTGCACCGGTTTGCTCCGCCAGCGTGCCGGCGACCTCCCGATTAACCCGATAGGTAAACGCAACCTGCCAGCCGGCTGCGGAAAAGGCATGCACACACGCTGCACCGATGCCGCGCGATCCTCCTGTGATAAAAACCGTCTGTGCCATCAGATTGCAACCGTCTGCTGCGCTTCAAACAGGCACTGATTCAAATCCTTTTCGCGCGACAAGCCCTCTTCGATATCCAAATCGGTGACCTGATTGTCGTCAAACACCACAACGCGATTGGTCTTTCCCTCTATTAGCGCGCACACCGCAGCATAGCCCATGCGGGTTGCCATAACACGATCCTGTGCGGTCGGAGAACCGCCGCGCTGGATGTGTCCCAGAATGGTCACGCGAGTGTCAATCCCCGTCGCCTCATGGATGTGATCGGCAACCTCCTGCGCAGAGCCATAGCCCTCCGCTACGATGATGATATGGTGATTGCGGCCCTTAATACGGCCCATACGCATTTTTTCTACAATATCGGTATCAAAATCCAGCTTGCGCTCAGGCAGGCAAATTGCTGTTGCACCAACCGCACAGCCGACATGCAGCGCCAAATGGCCGGCCCGGCGTCCCATAACCTCCACAACCGAGCAGCGCTCATGCGACTGCATGGTGTCGCGCAGCTTGTCGATGCACTCGATTGCGGTGTTGCACGCCGTATCAAAGCCGATTGTGTAATCCGTGCACACGATATCGTTGTCAATTGTGCCGGGCACACCGATACACGGCACACCCTTACGGGAAAGCGCCTGCGCGCCACGGAACGTACCGTCGCCACCGCAGCAAATCAGGCCGTCAATGCCGAGATATTTGCAGGTGTCCGCCGCTTTTTGCAGTCCTTCCTCGGTCATCATCTCCTTGCAGCGCGCAGTATACAGCATCGTGCCTCCGCGACGGATGATGCCGTCGACACTGCGCGCGCCCATCTCAATGATATCACCATTAATCAGACCGCTGTAGCCACGGCGGATGCCAAGCACGGAAATATCATTTGCGGATGCGGTTCGAACAACCGCGCGAATCAAGGCATTCATGCCGGGTGCGTCGCCGCCGCTGGTGAGTACACCAATTCTACGAATTTGCTTGTCCATAAAGAGCCTCCTGTATCGGTTGCTTAGAATTTATCCAATTAATTCATTATAACATTTTCTTCCCCCAAGAGAAAGCGTAATTTTTCCAAAAGCGGCACATCCGGCCTGCACCAGTATCGCCTTGCCGCAAGGGTTTTCTTTTTGGTATCCGTGGGGTACAGATACACCGGCGTATCCCCCGGCTGTGTGACCAGAACCGTTTTAATCTGCGGCCATTCGTCGCTCTGCATGCTGGAAATACGCAAATACAGTTTTTGTGCCGCGATACGCGCGGCCTGCGCATCCGTATAGACCGACTGCTGCGGATGCTCACGTGACTGCATGCTGCTGACCGCCACTTCGGTCAGCGGCTGCGCTTCGTTTAGCAGGATCTTGGGCGCTTCATCCTCGCGTGCGTCAATTTTACCAGTCAGCAGCACCGCGCTGTCCTCAGTTAGATACGCGCCGCACTGCTGAAGCGAGCGCGGAAACACCACTAATTCAATCGCCGCCGATTCATCCTCTACCGTCACATACGCCATCATCGAGCCATTTTTGGTCGATTTGAGCCGTACCGCCGTAATTACACACGCCAGATGGACGGTCATGCCGTCCTTATACTGCGGCTGTGCGCTCTCGCCGGACAAATCGTCGATGATTTGCCGGACCGAAGCCGCCTGCGCCTGCCGCGCCAAATCGCGGTATTCGTCCATCGGATGGCCGGACAAATACAGACCGGTCGTTTCCTTTTCCATCGCAAGCAATTCCCGCTTGGAAACCTCCGGAATATTCGGCAAGGCGATCTGTGTATCCTGCACCGCATCGTTACCCATACCGAACAGATCCATCTGTCCTTCTATATTCTTTTTGCGGCTCTGCCCAATCGCATCTACCACTGCGCTCACAATCTGAATCAGCTGACTGCGGCGGTAGCCCATCGAATCAAACGCACCCGCTTTAATCAGACTTTCAAGCGCACGACGATTTAGTTCTCGGTCGTACATGCGCTCACAGAACTCCTGAAACGAACAAAACATTCCGCTCGTCTCGCGTTCTGCCACCAGCTGCTTCATAAACGAACGGCCCACGCCCTTAACCGCGGCTAAGCCAAAGCGGATATCCCGCCCGGAAACCGAAAATCCGTCAAACGACTCGTTGACATCGGGTGGCAGCACGGAAATACCCATCTCACGTGCCGCCTGAATATATTCCGAAATCTTGTCCGAGGAATCGAGCACACTGGTCAGCAGCGCCGCCATATATTCACGCGGATAATGGCATTTGAGATACGCCGTGCGGAAAGAAACCACCGCATAGCACACTGCATGCGCCTTGTTAAACGCGTAGTTGGCAAAATCCATGATTTCATCAAACAAGCTTGCGGCAACAGCTTCCGGCACACCGCGCCTCACCGCGCCGTCAATGCCAAGCTCCTCGTTGCCATGGATGAAGTTGACGCGCTCCTTTTCCAACTCCTTCATCTTCTTTTTGCTCATCGCGCGGCGCACCATATCCGCCTTGCCCAGCGAATAGCCCGCTAAGCTTTGGAACACCTGCATAACCTGTTCCTGATAGATCATGCAGCCATAGGTGACGCCCAAAATCGGCTCGAGCAATGGGTGCTTATAGGTTACCTTTTCCGGATGGTGGCGGCACTCAATATAGCGCGGGATGGACTGCATCGGCCCCGGCCGGTACAGAGCCACAACCGCGGTGATGTCCTCAATGGACTCCGGCTGCAAACCGGTAACGACATTGGTGATGCCCGCGCTTTCGAGCTGGAATACGCCCATCGTCGAGCCGCGGCCCAGCATTTCATAGGTGGCCTTATCGCTCATATCCACCTTTTCGATGCTGAAATTCGGCACATGGCGACGAACCATCTTTTCCGCATCCGCAATGACCGTCAGGTTGCGCAGGCCGAGAAAATCCATTTTGAGCAGTCCCAATTCTTCGAGCGTGGTCATGGTAAACTGCGTGACCATCTGCTCATCATTGCGCGCGAGCGGCACATAGGTGTCAACCGGGTCCTTGGTGATGACCACACCCGCCGCGTGCGTAGACGCATGGCGCGGCATACCTTCCAGCGCGCGCGCGGTGTCTATTAGTTCGCGTACCTGCGGCTTCTCGTCGTACATTTTCTTAAGCTCCGGATTGACCGAAAGCGCTTTGTCAATAGTGATATGCAGTTCATTGGGGACCTGTTTGGCGACAACGTCAACCTCGTTATACGGGATGTTGAGCGCACGGCCCACGTCACGAATGGCGCCGCGCGCCGCCATCGTGCCGAAGGTGACAATCTGCGCTACGCGATCCTTGCCGTATTCATTCGTAACATACTCAATGACTTCGGGGCGGCGCACATAGCAGAAGTCCACATCGATATCCGGAATGGACACGCGCTCCGGGTTCAAAAATCGCTCAAAGTAAAGCGAATAATGGATGGGGTCAAGGTCGGTGATGCCCAGACAGTAGGACACAATCGACCCCGCCGCCGAGCCGCGTCCCGGCCCGACCGGAATCCCCTGCCGCTTAGCGTAACCGATGAAGTCGGAAACAATCAGAAAGTAATCGACAAAGCCCATCTTGGCAATCATATCAATTTCATACTGCAAGCGCGTCCGCACCGTGCCGTCATCCTTTGGATAACGCACGGCAAAACCCTCATCGCATAGCTTTTGCAGATACTGTAGGGCGGTATACCCTTCCGGCACGTCAAATTCCGGCAGGTGGTATTTGCCGAACTCGAACTCAACCTGACATCGCTCGGCAATTTTGACCGAATTGGCAAGCGCTTCGGGATGATTCGGGAACAATGCGGCCATCTCATCCGCATCCTTGATATAGAACTCCTCGGTTTCAAACTTCATGCGCGTGGGGTCGTCCACCGTTTTGCCCATCTGGATGGACATGAGAACGTCCTGAATACGCGCGTCCTTCCGGGTCAGATAATGCGCGTCATTGGTCGCAACCAGACCAATATTCAGTTCCTCCGCCAACTGGAACAGCCCTTCATTAACCTTTTTCTGAATCTCAATCCCGTGGTCCTGCACTTCCAGATAGAAGTGGTCGCGATCAAAAATTTCCAGAAACTGCTCGCACAGTTCATACGCGCCGTCCATGTCCCCCTCCGCCAGCGCGCGCGGAATCACGCCTGCAAGGCAGGCAGACAAGCAAATCAAGCCCTCGCTGTGTTGTCGCAGCAATTCCATGTCAATGCGCGGCTTCATATAGAAGCCCTCGGCAAAACCCAGAGATACCAGATGAATAAGATTGCGATAACCGGTCATATTTTCGCACAGCAAAATCAGGTGACTATGCCACTCTCCATTCACATAGCTGCGGTCAAAACGCGAATGTGGCGCAAGGTAGACTTCGCACCCTATGACCGGATGGATGCCCTTGGCCCTGCACGCACGGTAAAAATCGATTACACCGTACATCACGCCGTGATCGGTCAGTGCACACGCAGTCTGGCCCAGTGCCGCTACACGGTCCACCAACCCCTCGATACAGCACGCGCCGTCCAGCAGGCTGTATTCACTATGCACATGCAAATGCGCAAACGGTACCATTTAGTCCTCCTTTGACGCAAACTCAGTAATTTTTTTCAGTCGATGGCTCAGCCCCGGTTTGGAGATCGGCGGCTCGAACCGCCGCGCCAGTTCCGCCAGTGTATCGGTCGGATAGTCCAACCTGAGGCGCACGGTCTCCCGAAGATTTTCCGGAAACGCCTCCTCACCGCGCGTATCGAGCACGGCACGAATGGCCGCAATTTGCCGCGCGGCCGCATCCGCTGTCTTGACGAGGTTTGCCGTTTCGCAGTTGACCTGCCGGTTGATCGTATTACGCAGGTTTTTTTCCACCTTGGCTTCCATCAGCGCCATCGCCGCATGCGGCGCGCCGATACAGGTCAGAAAATCCTCTACACTTGCACTGTCTTTAAAATATAACAGGCATGTGCCGCCCCGACGCGCGAGCTTGGGAGACAGGCCCAAATCCAGCAGCAGGCTGGTCTCCTCTCCGGCAAGGCTTTGATGACTGCTTTTCAGCTCCAGATGGCTCTTTTTCTCCGGCCCGGCCACTGTCCCCGCCATCAGAAACGCACCGCGCAGAAAAGACGCTAAACAACATTCCTCTTCCAACTCATTGCGATTGAGATGATAGGTTACATGGCTTTTGCGATCATATCCCAGCGCATCAAAAATCCGACCGATCTGCGCCGATTGCTCGAGCGCAATCTGATATTTTCTGCCCTGCCGCTGCGGCTCGCACACGACAAAAAACGCGCGCTGCAGCAAGGCCTGCAAGCGGCGCGCAACCACGGCGTTTTCTGTGGACAGACGGATCTCCCGATGGGAGAAAACCGTTGCATGCAGCAATGCGCCGTAGGCCTCGGCCCGCGTACAGCACGCACGCTGCATCGACACACGGCACAGCTCATTTTTTACCTCAGTTGAAAAGGACATCTCTGCTCCCTGTTTTTCTCTGTTTATCTTTGATAATCGCGGTGCATGGTGACTACACCGTAATCATGGCCACGCAGATGATTGCTGAGCGCCTCAGCGATGGCAACCGAGCGGTGTTTTCCGCCTGTGCAGCCAATGCCGATGATGACGTTGGACTTTCCCTCCGCCATATAGCGCGGCAGCAGAAAGTCGATGAGGCTGGTCAGATGCCCCATCAGCGCATCTGCCGTACCGCCTTGAAATACATAGTCACGGACATCCGGATCTGTGCCGTTTTTCTCACGCAGACTAATCTCATAATATGGGTTTGGCAGGAATCGCACATCAAAGACCAAATCGGACTCGGGTGGAATGCCGTATTTGAAACCAAACGACTGCACGATCACCTCAAACGCGCCATTGCCGTCCGTACCGGCGAACAAGGCAAGCAGACGTTCCCGCAGTCCGGCAGCGGACAAGCCGGTTGTATCAACCACAAAGTCCGCCCGGTTGCGCAATGCCGACAACATATGGCGTTCCTTTTCGATCGCCGCGGTCATGGGTATCCCCTTTTCCATCAGCGGATGCTTGCGGCGTGTCTCCTTGAAGCGCCGGATGAGCGTCGGCGTATCCGTATCCAGAAACAGGATGCGATAATCACAGCCCATGGTTTTGATCGAATCGAGGGAGTCAAACAGCTGCTGAAAATCCCCACCCGCACGCACGTCAGTGACCAATGCCACCTTCTCATATCGCTCGGTTGCGGCCAGACAGATCTCCGCGAAGCGCGGGATCAGCGCAATCGGCAGATTATCCACGCAATAATAGCCCAAATCCTCAAACGTGGCAACCGCGCGACTCTTTCCCGCGCCCGACATGCCCGAAACAATGATAAAATACATTTATGCCAATCCCCCTTGTCCAACAGCACGCTTTAGCGAACGATGCGTACCTCACATTCCAGCTCCACGCCGAACCGCTCACGCACGCGCTGCTGCACCAGCTCAATCAGACGAAGCATTTCGTCGCAGGTCGCGCCGCCACGATTGATCAAAAAGCCTGCATGCTTTTCCGAAACCTGCGCCGCGCCAACTGAAACCCCCTTAAGGCCCGCATCCTCAATCAGTCTTCCGGCAAAATATCCTTCCGGCCGCTTGAAGGTAGAACCGGCAGATGGGAAATTGAGCGGCTGCTTGTTGCGCCGGCGCTGTGCAAAATCATTCATCTTATCCAAAATCACGGCCGGATCGCCGGGCTGCAGCCGCATGGTCGTGCGGACAACCGTCCAATCCGGATGCGCACGGAACGCACTGTTACGGTACCCGAAGCAATGTTCTTCGCCCGTAAGCGTGTGCAAATTTCCCTCACCGTCCAGATATTCGGTTTTTTCCACAATCCCCGCCATCTGACCGTCATACGCACCGGCATTCATGAACACCGCACCGCCTACGCTGCCCGGAATACCGCCGGAAAACTCCGCACCGGTCAGTCCCGCTCGCTGTGCACGCCGGGCCACGCGGCCAAGCAGTGCGCCGGCTTGCGCCACAAGCGTGCCATCGTCTTCCGCGCGTACATCGTCCAGCTCGGACATGCAGATGACCGCTCCACGATACCCCGCATCCGCAACCAGCATATTGGAACCGTTACCCAGCAGCAGCAGCGGCAAGCCACAGCTCCGAATCACCTTGAGCGCTTCCGACAGCTGTTCCGGTGTTTTGGGTGTGACAAACAGATCGGCAGGCCCGCCGATGGCAAACGTCGTATGACGGCTCATCGGCTCTGCCGCCGCAATCTCTATATCCGGAACGGCAGCGCGCAGTGCCGCCATACATGACACGTTGATATTTTCCATATAATCCTCCATTGCTCTGACCGGTAAATCTACAAGTAAGCCGCGGCGGCAGGCCGATGCCATTTTTCCGCATCCGTGCCGCACAGCAGCAGTATTGCTTCTTGTTCGCAAGTATTATACCAAATACGGACGCAAAGTGCAAATCAAAGGCACCCCGAAGGGTGCCTTTTTTTGATTTCTTATTTTATGAATTTTACGAACCGCTCGCTGCCTGCAGCAGGCTGGCGCCTTCCGCCATGTCGGTCATGGCAGTCTGCAACTGCTCGCCCATCTTCGTGGTCAGCTCAGACAGCTTGGTCTGATCGGTCTCCTCCGTCATCGCAGAAACGGTATCAATAAACTCGATCAGGGACTGACAGCCAGACTGAATCTTGGTATGCGCCTCCGCATAGGCCTCCGGCGGAGTGATAGCAATGAAATCATTCAGCGAGGACTTCATATCCTCCAGCACTTGCTTGGCCGATTCCGGATCGGTAACAGCCGTGCTTGCGCTGTTCTGGATCTCGCTCATCTCTGTGCTCAGATCCTCAACCGCCTGCTGGTACTCTTCTTCGGTCAGTGCAGTCGAAGCAGCTTCTCCGCTCTCACCGGTCGCGCCGCCGTTATCGCCGGTACCAGCATTGTTACCGCCGCCGCAAGCCGCCAGAGAAAGTGCCAACGCCGCTGCGAGCAGTGCAGCCAACAAACGCTTCGTCATATTCTTCTTCATATTGTGTCTCTCCTTACCCTTACTTGTTTTAAAACTGTATTAAACATTATAAAGGATGGATACCGAATTGTAAAGCAAAATATTGCCAGTAGCTAGGCAAACTTATCAGGAAATTCCTGTGCATTTTACCTATTAAGTCTTAGCGCACCCAAACTTCCTCATGCTCACCGCGCCGCGGACGTCCCAACAGCAGGCGGCTTGCTTCTGTCGCCGGTTGCCCACGATACAGCACCTCATACATTGCTTCTGTAATCGGCATGGAAACGCCCTGCTGCTTGGCCAGATGATAGCCTGCCTCGGTTGCATAGTAGCCTTCCACAGTCGCGCCGACCTCCTGCATGGCCTGCTGAACACTCTTTCCCTTGCCTATCAGAATTCCTGCGCGACGGTTGCGCGAGTGCATCGAGCAGCAGGTTACAATCAGGTCGCCCACGCCGGATAAGCCCGCAAATGTCTCCTGCCGCGCGCCCAGTTGGACGCCCAGCCGCGCAATCTCGGTCAATCCGCGGGTCATAAAGGCCGCCTTGGCGTTATCGCCCATACCAAGGCCGTCCGCGATGCCCGCGCCCAGCGCAATGATATTTTTAAACGCGCCGCCAAGTTCACAGCCGATAATATCCGCCGAGGTGTACACGCGAAAATAGCTTTCGTTCATGAAGGCCGCTTGCGTCAGCTCGGCTGCGGCGCGGCTTTCCGACGCGGCCACAATAGCAGTCGGTACTCCACGCGATACCTCCTCCGCATGGGTCGGGCCGGTCAGCGCGACAACCGGATTGTTACCGTGCATCGCGCGGTCAATTGTCTGCGAAAAGCGGCAGTAGCCATGCTTGGCATCCAGCCCCTTGCCCACGTTGACGATCACCGTACCCGCCGGAACGATATTCGCCAGCTGCTCTGCCGTGGACGCCACCGCAAACGACGGCACCGCCATCACGATAAGGTCAGCCTTTGCCGCACCCGACATATCGGTGGTAATCGCAATCCCTTCCGGAATCTTAACGCCCGGCAGCAGCTTTTCATTGGCGCGCTCACGTAGCAGCAGGTCGCACTCCTCCTGCAAATAGGTCCACGAAGTCACCCCATGGCCATTATCATGCAGCAGCAGTGCCAGCGCAATACCCCAGCCGCCGGTACCCAGTACAAAAACCTTCATTTTCCGTTCTCCTCTCCGTTACGCTCGGACTGCTCAATGGTTTTCTTGCTTTTAAAGGAAAACTTGTTTTCCTCGCCGCGCAAAATGCGCGCGATATTCGAGCGGTGCATAAAAACCACCGCCACCGCCATGCCGAATGCCATCGCAATCAGCACAGGGTCATCGTAGAATAGAAAGGTGGTGATGGGAAAGCTGATTGCGCCCAGAATAGACCCAAGGGAAATCCAGCGTGTCAGCGCGACCGCTATAAAAAACAGAGCAAATGCAATCAGGAAAATACGCCAGTCGAACAGCAGCAGCATTACCGCGCCCACCAGCACGCCCTTGCCGCCGCGGAAGCCGAAATACAGCGGGAACATATGCCCGAGAATCACAAAGATGCCCGCTACCAGCTTACCAACCGGTCCGGCCAGCATCGCGCCGATGGATACAGCCGCTGCGCCCTTGGCGATATCGCCCAACAGCACAAACAGCGTCTTGCCCGCGCCCATTGTGCGATAGGAGTTGGTCAGGCCTGCGTTGCCGCTGCCGTATTCGCGGATGTCCTTTCCCAGTGTAACCTTACTGACAATGATTGCAAAACTCAGCGAGCCAAGCAGATAGGCGCACACAGCAATGATAGCAAAATGCGTAAGTGTCATATGTTTTTCCCCCAGTTACAGAAATAACAGCCGCGCTCATCATTCCCTCTTATCACTACGCTCTCGAATCACCATGCGCACCGGCGTACCGGTCAGACCGAACACCTCGCGAATCTGATTTTCCAGATAGCGCTGATAGGAAAAATGGAATAGCCGCGCGTCGTTGCAGAAGCAAACAAAGGTCGGCGGACAGGTGGATGCCTGCGTCATATAGAAAATACGCAGACGGCGGCCCTTGTCGGTCGGCGGCTGCACACGGGCAGTCGCCTCAGCCAGAATCGAATTGAGGCGGCCGGTCGGGATACGCATGTGGTTCTGCTCATAAACCTCGTGAATCAGACCAAACAGCTTGTCGACGCGCTGGCCAGTCTGTGCCGAGATGAACAATACAGGCGCATACGGCATATAAGCCAGCCCCTCGCGCACGCGAAGCGTATATTCCTTCATGGTCGAGCCATCTTTTTCAACCAGATCCCATTTGTTGACCACGATGATACACGCCTTGCCTGCGTTGTGTGCCTCACCCGCGACCTTGGTATCCTGCTCGGTCACACCTTCGCTTGCATCAATCATGATAACGCACACATCCGCGCGCTCGACCGCAAGCAGCGAGCGCATTACCGAATATTTCTCAATCTTTTCGTCCACCTTGCTCTTTTTGCGGATGCCCGCAGTATCGATAAACGTGAACTTCCCGTGCGCATTGTCCACATCCGCATCCACGCTGTCGCGCGTAGTGCCGGCCATGTTGGATACAATGACGCGTTCCTCGCCAAGCACGCGATTGAGCAGGCTGGACTTACCGACGTTCGGCTTACCGATAAGCGCCACACGGATGCGCTCCTCATCCTCTCCGGCCTCCTCTTCGGGCGGGAAATGCTCATATGCCGCGTCCAGCAACTCACCCATTCCGTAACCGTGCAGCGCGGAAATGCCGTACGGCTCACCCAAACCGAGGTTGTAAAACTCATAAAACTCCGGTTCAGGTTGACCCGGCTTGTCACACTTATTGACCGCCAGCACAATCGGCTTGCCCGAGCGCAGCAGCATGGCCGCCACATCCTGATCAGCCGCCGTGATACCGGTGCGCAGGTCCGTGATGAAAATAATCACATCCGCGTGCGAGATCGCCGTTTCCGCTTGAAAACGCATAAACTGCAAAATCTCGTTGTCGTTATTCGGCTCAATGCCGCCGGTATCGATAATCGTAAAATCACGGCCACGCCAGTCGCTCTCCGCATACAAACGGTCGCGCGTTACGCCGGGCGTATCCTCCACGATCGACAGGCGTTTACCCGCCAGCCGGTTGAACAACTGGCTTTTGCCGACGTTCGGCCGGCCCACAATCGCAACAATCGGTTTTGGCATATCGTTTCCCTCCTCTTTGCTTCGGGGGTGTCAGTCTTCAAAAATTTTGGCGAGCAAATCCGCACCGTCGATTTCCACCGGCACAAGCG
The DNA here is from genome assembly GCA_019115085.1 of Candidatus Agathobaculum pullicola. Classification (GTDB taxonomy): domain Bacteria; phylum Bacillota; class Clostridia; order Oscillospirales; family Butyricicoccaceae; genus Agathobaculum; species Agathobaculum pullicola. The sequence goes on from DXEF01000059.1 coordinate 44,085, forward strand.
GCACGCCAATCGCATCCGCGACCTGCTGCGGGGTATAATCATCCAGAAATACATCGCCGCCATCGCGCAGCATGTTGGCCGAGATCAGCACACGCTCACCCAAATCGCGGCCTGCCAGCTGCGCAATCAAATCCTGTCCGGTGATCAAACCCGCAACCGAAACGCGATGCCCGAAAAAGTCATTGCGAATTTGCACTACTTTTCCATTCAGATTATCGCATTTTGCGGCCGCTTCGTCAAGCAGAACAGCCATGGACGGCGCCGCCGCCGCACCGGTGGCAATGGTGAAGGGGCGCGCCGTGCGGCCCGCGTAATCAGGCAGCGCCAAGCGGAATTCCTCCATAAACAGCGGCAGCATGCCGATGCCGTTTTCAAACTGGGTGAAATCCTCATAATACGCAGTATCCGGCAGCGGACGTTCGGCTTTGAGATACAGCTCATCCCCGCACCAGACCAGCCTTGTGCCTAAATCATGCAGGCACGCTTCCGCGAATGGCTCTACGATGTCCAGAATCGCCTCGGCCGCTGCCTTGTCGGTTGGCTCGAGCGGATACAACCCCTCGCGATGCCGCGTCATGCCGAACGGCACGACCGAAATCGTATTCACCGCAGGATACAACGCCTTAAGATCACGCAGCGAGCGTTTCAATTCCTCGCCGTCGTTTAAGCCCTTGCAAACCACAAGCTGACAGTTCATCTGGATGCCGCCCTCGGCAAAGCGATTCATAATTTTCAGCGCTTCACCCGCGCGCGGGTTGTGCAGCATTTTAACGCGCAGCTCCGGATTGGTTGTCTGCACCGAAATATTGACCGGCGAAATGCGCATGCGCAGAATACGGTCGACATCCGCTTCAGACAGGTTGGTCATTGAGATATAATTGCCCATCAGAAAGGACATGCGCGCATCGTCATCCTTGACATAGAGCGTTTTTCGCATACCGCGCGGCAGCTGATCGATGAAGCAGAACACACACTTGTTCGAGCACTGCTTCATGCCGTCCATCAGATAATGCTCAAAGTTCAACCCAAGCGGTTCGCCCTCGCGCTTGCGCACGCGTACCTCGCGCAGCGTTTTACCGTCTGCTTCCATCACCTGTAAGGTGAGCGAAGCGTCATAGCTGTAAAATTTGTAATCCAGCACATCGCGAATCGCGGTGCCGTCAATTTGCAGCAGGGTTTCCCCTGCTTGCAGTCCTGCGCGCTCCGCCGGACTGCCCGCGTCTACGCTGACAATTTTTGACGCCATACAGCGCCCTCCTTTCGGCAATTTTCCTTTTCCTTATGATGCCCGGCACATCTTTTTTGTTGGGGCCGCCAGCGGTCCCAACCAGACAAAACCATAAAAAAATGGAGAAGTCGTTGCCGCCTTCTCCATCTCCTGTTCTGTTTTCGCCTTACGCTTCCTTAACGGCGACAACCTCACGGCCGTTGTAATAACCGCAAGCCTTGCACATTCTGTGAGCCAGCTTCATCTCGCCGCAGTGCGGGCACTTGGTCATGCCGGGCAGAGAGAGCTTCCAATGAGAGTTACGACGCTTGTCACGGCGGGCTTTCGATACCTTTCTCTTCGGTACTGCCATGGTGGATACACCTCCTACTCTATCTTCTTTATTTTTTATTAACGAACTTTAATTGCGCTCGTCCTCACCAGAGTCGAGCAGAGCGTGCAGCGCGGCAAAACGCGGATCGATTTGCTTGCTTTCGCAGTCACAATCGACCTCGTTGCGGTCAGCGCCGCAGTGCGGACACAATCCCCTGCAATCCTCCCGACACAGATACGCCATCTGCACCTGAAGAATCAATGCGGGTACCATCACATCCGCCGGGTCCACGCTGTCACCGGTCAGCACGAAAAGATCATCCTCTTCTTCTGCATCAGGGTCGTCCGACAATACCGTATCGACCTCGGCTGTCAGCAAAATCTGAAGAGACTTGAGGCAGCGCGCACAGACAGTGGAGTAAATCGTTTTGATTGTTCCCGTCAGCCGCAATATGCCGCTTTCACCGGAAACCTCGCCGCTCATCTGAACCGGGCTTTGAAACGGCTTGGCACCGTACAAAGTCTCTTCCCGCAGGTCAATCGTTTCAGAAAACGGAATTGACGCATGCTGGGACACGGTCAGTTTTCTTAAATCAATCTTCATGTCAACCTCACATGGTACTAAGATAGTATACTACACTCAATCCCGCTTTGTCAACCAAAAAATGCGGCAAAAAACGCATTTTTCTATCCGGCGGGAGCACTTCCCTTTTCTTCCGAAATGCGGTATACTGAATTGGTTCCATATAATTTATAGAAAAGGATACCGCATCTTGAGAGAATATTATATCACAAAAAACGACAGCGGGCAACGGCTGAACAAATTTCTTGAAAAAGCAGTGCCGCTGCTGTCCGGCGGCATGATGCACAAATCTCTGCGCCTCAAGCGCATCAAGGTCAACGGCAAACGCACGGAAGCCGCCTACCATCTTTGCGAAGGCGACACGGTGCAGCTCTACCTCAATGACAGCTACTTTGAAGCGCCGCGTGAAGAGCAAGCCTTCCGCCGCATCACGCAGCCGCAGGCCCGTATCGTCTATGAGGATGAGAACATCCTTCTGGCCGACAAAGCGCCCGGTATGGTCGTCCATGCCGACGAACATGGCGACACCAATACGCTGATTGCGCACATTCAGGCATATCTGTTCCGGTCCGGCGCATGGAACCCTGATGACGCAGCCTCCTTTGCGCCCGCGCTGTGTAACCGCATTGACCGCAACACCGGCGGCATTGTCATCTGCGCGAAAACCGCCGAGGCGCTGCGCATCCTCAATGAACGCATCAAGGAGCGCGAACTGGAAAAGCGCTATCTGTGTGTGGTACACGGCAGACCTGTACCGCCCGAAGGACGCATTGAGAACTATTTGCGGCGGGATGAAAAGCGCAAGCAGGTCACACTGCACAAAACACGCGTTCCCGGCGCAAAAACCGCCAAAACACGTTACCGCACGCTTGCCAGCAGCGGCAAGCTGTCTCTGGTCGAGTGTGAGTTGCTCACCGGGCGCACCCATCAGATTCGTGCGCACATGGCATCCATCGGCTGCCCGCTGCTCGGGGACGGCAAATATGGCACCAATGCGTTAAACCGTCCCTACCGCCAAAACGGCCAATTGCTGTATGCGTATTCACTGACGTTTTGCTTTGAAGCGGATGCTGGCGTGCTTTCTTATTTAAACGGCCGCACATTCCGCGTAAAGCATATTCCCTTTGTCGAGCAGTATTTCCCATCCTATCACATTCCGTAAGCGCAGGAGCAACCTATCCGACTTTCGCATGGAAAAGCGGCAGGCACAAATGTGCCTGCCGCTTTGTTTTATCATTATCATTGCAGCCAAGATGGTTTTTCGCGCATTCGCACACCCGCTGCAATACCGAGCGCAGCATACATGGTCACCACCGAAGTGCCGCCGTAGGAGAAAAACGGCAGCGTAAGACCCATAACGGGCAGCAAACCGACATTCATAAAGATATTCATGAAGGTCTGGAATAGGAACATGCCGCCCACACCCACTGCCAGCAGCGCGGAAAACGTAGTAGAAGCGCGGTAAGAGACATAGAACAAGCGCAAAATGAGCAGCCCCAGCAGGCAGATAATCAGCATACAGCCGATAAAGCCAAGCTCCTCACCCGCGACCGAGAAGATATAGTCGGTCTGGTTTTCCGATACTAACTGCATTTGCGTCATCGTACCGTGTGTCAATCCCTGTCCGGAAATCTGTCCGGAGCCGATAGCGATTTTACCGTAGGTTGCCTGCATAGACGCATTGGGATCAATGGACGGGTCGAACAACACCAGAATACGGGTTTTCTGATAATCCTTCAAGATAAAGTTCCAGATAATCGGGATGCTGACGATACCAAGACCTAAGCCCGCGCCCAACCATTTCAGCGAAAGCCCCGCAGCAAACAGCATAATGAGCGCAATCATAAAGTACTGGATCGCCATGCCGGTATCACCTGAAGCGATGACAACCGCACCCATCATAATCAGCGTGTGCAGACCGATGACGAACAGCCCGCGCCACTCGCTGATATGGTCCTTGATTTCCGAAATATGCGCGGCAAGCGTGAAAATGAATATCAGCTTGCCCAACTCACCCGGCTGCAGGCTGGTGAGACCCAGATCCAGCCATGCGCGCTGACCGTTGACCGACATCCCCAGAGGTGTAAAGAGCAAAAATTGCAGACAAATGTTTATCAGTACGAAAATCTTCCACCAGCCGCTCATACCCTCCAAATCAATCAGGCTCATCACCACAAAAGCACATAAGCCCATGATAATTGCCGCCCCTTGAATGATCAGATTGCGCGTACTGCCGTCAAACACGGTTACCGGGTTGAGCGTCGCCGAGTAGATCATGACCATGCCGTACCCCGAACAAACCAGAGCCAATATCACCAGATACAGGTCGGTATTTTTGATATAATGCGTGACCGTTTTGAAAACGTCCATGCCGACCCTCCTTTTGCCGAAATTATATACGCTTTATATCATACCACAACGCAGCCGCTTTTTCGAGTCACAAATTCGGCAAATTTTTCACGCTATCCGCTGGAAAACTGTGCAGAACATTGTTATAATAATGTCACTGTGTAAAATTTACAGGAGGAACTGCTATGCTATCCGATATTGAAATCGCACAGGGCTGCCAGATGCGCCCGATCACCGAAGTCGCCGCATCCGCTGGTCTGGATGTGGAAGATCTCGAATTATACGGAAAATACAAGGCCAAGCTGTCTGCCGATGTCTGGAAAAAGACAGCCGGTCAGCCGGACGGCAAGCTGGTGCTGGTCACCGCCATCAACCCCACTCCGGCCGGCGAGGGCAAGACCACCACAACCGTCGGCCTTGGTCAGGCAATGGCAAAGCTCGGCAAAAAAGCTATGATCGCCCTGCGTGAGCCGTCCCTTGGCCCGGTATTCGGCATCAAGGGCGGCGCTGCCGGCGGCGGCTATGCACAGGTTGTACCGATGGAGGACATCAACCTGCACTTTACGGGTGATATGCACGCCATCACGGCCGCCAACAACCTGCTGTGCGCTATGCTGGATAACCACCTGCAGCAAGGCAACGCGCTGAACATCGATCCGCGTCGCATTATCTTTACCCGCGTCATGGATATGAACGACCGCGCTCTGCGCAACATCACCATTGGTCTTGGCGGCAAAGTCAACGGCGTGCCGCGCGAGGACCACTTCATGATTACCGTTGCCTCCGAGGTCATGGCAATCCTGTGCCTTGCCTCTGATTTAGAGGACCTCAAAAAGCGCTTCGGCGATATTCTGGTGGCATATACTTACGAAGGCAAGCCGGTTTACGCGCGCGACCTCAAGGCGGAAGGCGCGATGACCGCGCTGATGAAGGATGCTATCAAGCCCAATCTGGTACAGACGCTGGAGGGCACGCCCGCGCTGATGCACGGCGGTCCGTTCGCCAACATCGCACACGGCTGCAACAGCGTGCAGGCCACCAAGCTCGCGCTTCGGCTGGCGGACATTGCCATCACCGAAGCCGGCTTCGGCGCGGACCTCGGTGCGGAAAAGTTTATGGACATCAAGTGCCGCAAGGCCGGCCTGTCACCCGACTGCATCGTTATCGTTGCGACCGTGCGCGCTCTGAAATATAACGGCGGCATACCCAAGGCCGAGCTGAACCAGCCCAATCTGGCCGCGCTGGAGCACGGCATCTGCAATCTGGATGCCCATCTGGACAACATGAAAAAATTCGGCGTGCCGACAGTGGTCGCCATCAACGCTTTCCCGACCGACACCGAAGAGGAAGTCGAATTCATCCGTCAGCACTGCGCCGCACGCGGTGTGCGGGTCGCTTTATCCGAGGTATTCGCCAAGGGCGGCGAAGGCGGTAAGGCACTGGCAGAAGAGGTTCTTGCCGTACTGGACGAGGGCAAAGCAGACTTCCATATGCTGTACGAGGATTCACTTCCGCTTGAGGACAAGATCCGGAAGATCGCCAAGGAAATTTACGGTGCGCTGGGCGTGACCATTGCGCCGGCAGCACATAAAGAGCTGGCGAACATCACCGAAATGGGCTACGGAAACCTGCCCGTTTGCGTTGCCAAGACCCAGTATTCCCTGTCCGATGATCCGGCACTGCTCGGCCGACCGACCGAATTTGTCGTCAATGTCCGCTCCGCGCGTCTGACCGCGGGCGCGGGCTTTGTTGTGGTCGAGACCGGTGCGATTATGACCATGCCGGGTCTGCCCAAGGTTCCGGCCGCGGAAAAAATTGACGTGGATGCTGACGGCAAAATCACCGGTCTGTTCTAATCCCAATTGCAAATCCATAGATAGAAGCCGCCGACAGGCGGCTTCTGCATTACACTGGAAAAACAGGCCGCACAGTGGACAAGTTCATTCACTCTGGTGTATAATAGCCATGCGACAGTAGGTCGCACTGTCCCTTGACCGCAAACTGACTCAAACAGGAGGTTATTATCATGGAAAATCCTGAAAAGCTGCTGGATTTACTCAGTCAGGACGCTCGTCTGACTCCCGCTCAGCTTGCTGCCATGACCGGTGCAAGCGAAGAAGAGGTCACCGATGCAATCCGGACTTTTGAAAAGAATTCTACTATTTTGGGCTATAAGACCGTTATTGACTGGGACAAAACCGCAAAAGAAAGTGTAACTGCGCTCATCGAGGTCAAAATCACTCCGCAGAAGGGTATGGGCTTTGACGAAATCGCGCGTCAAATCTACTCCCACCATCAAGTGGAAAGCGTTTATCTGATGAGCGGCGGCTTTGATCTGACGGTCATCATCAAGGACCGTTCCATGCGTGAGGTTGCGCGCTTTGTCTCCGAGCAGCTCGCGCCGATGGAAAACGTTCTTTCGACCGGCACACACTTCATTTTGAAGAAATATAAGGATTACGGCGTAGAATTCGACCCCTCAGATAACGATAAGAGAGAGGTCATGATGGCATGGTAGATTACGAACAACTGCTCTCCGACCGGGTCAAGGAGGTCAAGCCCTCCGGTATCCGTAAATTTTTTGATGTGGTTGCGACCATGCCCGAGGCAATTTCGCTCGGCGTGGGCGAACCGGATTTTGAAACCCCGTGGCAAATCCGCCGCGCGGGTATCCAGTCTTTGGAAAAAGGCCAGACTTTCTACACTTCAAACTGGGGGCTTGCCGAGCTGCGCCGTCAGATCGCGGCACTGACCCGACGCAAATATCAGCTCTGCTATGATGCTGATAAAGAAGTTCTGATCACAGTCGGCGGCTCCGAGGCAATCGACAATGCCATCCGCGCACTGGTCAACCCCGGCGAAGAAGTGCTCATTCCCGAGCCGAGCTTTGTCTGCTATACGCCATTGACCCAGATGGCAGGCGGCGTACCCATCCCGCTGCCGACGCGCGTAGAGGATCAGTTCAAGCTGACTGCGGACGCGCTGCGCGCAGCCATCACCCCGCGCACCAAGCTGCTGATCCTGCCCTATCCCAATAACCCGACCGGCGCTATCATGACGAGAGACGAGTTGGAAGCCATCGCAGCTGTCCTGCGCGACACCAATATCGTCGTACTGTCAGACGAAATCTATTGCAGCCTGACCTATGGCAAGGAACCCCACGTCTGCTTTGCCGAGCTGCCCGGCATGCAGGAGCGTACCATTGTCGTGGATGGTTTCTCCAAGTCCTATGCGATGACCGGCTGGCGCCTTGGCTGGGCGATGGGACCGAAAGAGCTCATGCGCCACATCTGCAAAGTACACCAGTTCGGCATCATGTCCGCGCCGACCACCGCACAGTTTGCAGGCATTGAGGCTATCCGCTCGGGCGAGGATGACATCGAACGGATGCGCACACAGTATGACATCCGCCGCCGCTTTCTGCTCGGTGAGCTGCGCTCGATGGGACTGGAATGTTTTGAGCCGCAGGGCGCGTTCTATATGTTCCCATCCATCACTTCGACCGGGCTGTCGTGCGAAGAATTCTGCGAGCGGTTGCTCAAAGAACAAAAGGTTGCCGTCGTACCGGGCAGTGCTTTTGGCGCAAGCGGCAAGGGACATGTGCGTATTTCCTATTCCTACTCAATGAATCATCTGCGTGAAGCCTGCTTCCGCATGCGCAAATTCCTGCAATCCCTATCCTAAAACAAAGCGACCTGTTTCGTTGGAAACAGGTCGCTTTTCTATGCAAATTTTGTCTTAGAATATGCAGTACTGCGCCATATACGCATCCATCAGCGGCAGCAGGTCGGCATATTCTGCCTTATCCGTCAAATACTCTCGGATATCCTGCACGGTGACAAGCGCATGCACCTTGATGCCGAACTCCTCGCCGACCTCCATGACTGCGGTCTTGCCCGGCGTGGTTCCGACCTCGCAGCGGTTAACGGAAATAAACATATCGGTCACTTCGACGTTCGCACAGCCCTTGAGCACGGGCATCGTCTCGCGAATCGCAGTGCCCGCCGTGATTACGTCCTCGATGATGATGACACGGTCACCATCTTTAGGCTTGTAGCCAACGATGCTGCCGCCCTCTCCGTGATCTTTAACCTCCTTGCGGTTGAAGAAAAACGGCTTGTCGATGCCATAATTGCGCGCAAGCGCACCGGACACCGAAGTTACCAGCGGAATACCCTTATACGCCGGGCCGAACATTGCGTCAAAGTTGTCACCAACGGTTTCCTTAACCAGTGTCGCGTAGAACTCACCCAGACGGGAGTTCTGTAAACCGGTCTTATAATTGCCGGTGTTGACAAAATACGGAGTCTTGCGGCCGGACTTGGTTGTAAAGTCACCAAAACGCAGCACGTCCGCACTCATCATAAACTCGATAAATTCCTTTTTCGCTTCAGAAAGCATAACTTGTTCCACCTTTATTCTCATTTATCATCAGTATACCAGATTTAACCGGCAGAAACAAGCCGTCTGTAATATAGAAAAAGCCTGAAGCGGACGCTTCAGGCTCTTCCTATATTTACCGCAATACCGCGCCTTGGTCGGCCGAGGTGACCAATCGAGAATAGCGGTACAGCCAACCCGACTTGATATTCGGCTCACGCGGCACAAACGTTGCGCGGCGCGCCTCCATCTCCTCGTCGGAAATCTTGACATTGACCTTGCTATTCGGGATATCAATAGCAATGATATCCCCCTCTTTGATCAGCGCAATCTCGCCGCCCGCAGCAGCTTCGGGCGAAACATGGCCGATGGATGCGCCGCGGGATGCACCGGAGAAACGTCCGTCTGTAATCAGCGCGCAGTCCTTATCAAGCTGCATGCCGGCCAGCGCAGAGGTTGGATTGAGCATCTCACGCATGCCGGGTCCGCCCTTCGGGCCTTCATAGCGAATGACCACAACATCGCCCTTGTGAATCTCACCGGCATAGATGGCCTTGATTGCGTCATCCTCGGAATCGAACACCCGTGCCGGGCCTTCGTGCACCATCATTTCCGGTGCGACAGCCGAGCGCTTGACGACACAGCCGTTCTTGGCAATGTTGCCCCACAGCACCGCGATGCCGCCCGTCTCAGAATACGGATTCTCCAGCGGACGCACGACCTCGGGATTCTTGTTCACGATGCCCTCGAGGTTCTCACCCACTGTCTTGCCAGTCGCAGTGATCAGCGACAGATCAAGCAAGTCACGCTTGGTAAGCTCCTTCATGATGGCCGGTACACCGCCCGCCATGTACAGCTCTTCGATATGATATGGACCGGCAGGAGCAAGATGACAGATGTTCGGCACCTTGGCAGACAACTCATTGAGCACATGCAAATCAAGCGGTACGCCTGCCTCGTTGGCCAGCGCCAGCAAATGCAGCACCGAGTTGGTCGAGCAGCCAATCGCCATCTCACAGGTCAACGCATTTCGGAAGGCCGCAGGCGTCAGAATGTCACGCGGCTTGATATCGCGGCGCAGCAATTCCATAATCTGCATGCCTGCATGCTTGGCCAGATGGATACGCGCAGCATGCACAGCCGGAATTGTACCGTTGCCGGGCAGCGCCATGCCGATTGCTTCAGACAGGCAGTTCATCGAGTTTGCCGTGTACATACCCGAGCACGAGCCGCAGCCCGGGCACGAGCCGCACTCACATTCCTCGAGCTTGGCATCATCAATCAGGCCGGCCTTATACGCGCCGACCGTCTCGAACGTCTTGGAAAGCGAGATTTCCTGTCCGTCATAACGACCGGCCAGCATCGGACCGCCAGAAACGATGATGGACGGAATATTGAGGCGCGCCGCGGCCATCAGCATACCGGGTACAATCTTATCGCAGTTCGGGATGAGCACCAGCGCATCAAACTGATGTGCCTGTGCAAGCGTCTCAACACTGTCTGCAATCAGTTCGCGGCTGGGCAGCGAGTACTTCATGCCGATATGGCCCATGGCGATGCCGTCACACACGCCGATAGCCGGAACCAGTACCGGTGTACCGCCTGCGACGCGAACGCCTGCCTTAGCGGCGTCCGCAATTTTATCCAGATTGATGTGACCGGGGATAATCTCGCTGAATGCGGAAACCACGCCGATAATCGGCTTTTTCATCTCTTCTTCGGTCAAACCGCAGGCACGCAGCAGCGAACGATTGGGCATGCGCTCTGCGCCCGCAGTGATGTTATCGCTTCTCTTGGACATGGGGATTCCCTCCTCTTTTGCGAAACAGGCGGACGGAAACCCGCCCGCCTGTGCGCATTTTTTCTTTTCGCGCCCATGGGAGCGCAATTCAATAGAAAAGTTCGGTATTCCGAATTTTTATATAGGGGCTGTGCATCGCGCAGCGCGTCCTATCGTTTGAAATGATGTGTTTCAAACAAATTATTTCTTCAGCCAGCTCATCATGCCGCGCAGCTTCTTGCCGACTTCCTCCAGCTCAGTGTCAGCCTCAAGCGCACGGGTCGCCAGGAAGCGCGCACGGCCGCCCGCACGGTTCTCCTGAATCCATTCGGAAGCAAAGGTGCCGTCCTGAATTTCGCGCAGGATCTTCTTCATCTCCTTGCGAGTCTCCTCGGTGATGATGCGCTTGCCGGTGCGGTAATCGCCATACTCCGCAGTGTCGGAGATGGAGTAACGCATCTTAGCAAAACCGCCCTCGTTGATCAGGTAAACGATCAGCTTCATCTCATGCACACACTCAAAGTAAGCGTTCTCCGGCGCATAACCCGCCTCAACCAGTGTCTCAAAGCCTGCCTTCATCAGCTCGCAAACGCCGCCGCACAGAACAGCCTGCTCACCAAAGAGGTCGGTCTCGGTCTCGGTCTTGAAGGTGGACTCAAGGATGCCCGCACGGCCGCCTCCGATGCCGCTTGCGTATGCCAACGCAATGTCCATTGCCTTGCCGGAAGCGTCCTGATGGACGCAAACCAGATCCGGCACACCTGCGCCTGCCAGATACTGAGAACGAACAGTGTGGCCCGGGCCCTTCGGCGCGATCATGATAACGTCGACATCTGCCGGCGGAACAATCTGCTTGAAGTGAATGTTGAAGCCATGTGCAAAAGCAAGCACGTTGCCCGGCTTAAGGTTAGGCTCAACAACCTCCTTATAGATATCTGCCTGCTTTTCGTCCGGTACCAGCATCATAATGATATCGCCCGCAGCTGCTGCCTCTGCCATCGGCAAAACAGTCAGGCCGTAATCGGACGCCTTCTTCTCATGCTTGGAACCGGGACGCAGGCCGACAACAACATTAACGCCCGAATCCTTCAGATTCATCGCATGTGCGTGACCCTGCGAACCAAAGCCCAGAATGGCTACGGTCTTGCCGTCCAGCAGGGACAGATTGCAGTCCGAATCGTAGAACATCTTTACCATTTTTAACTCCTCCTAAATATGTATAAATGAGATTAGGAAAACAAATTACATATACCGCCGTTATTTTTCAATCGCGGTAACGCCCGAACGGCTCATCTCCACTATCTCAAAGTTGGAGATGACATTCAAAAACGCATCAATACGGCTGGGCACCTCCGCCAGCTCGACAATCATCGACTGTTCGGTGGACTCGACAATATGTGCAGCGTACAGATCGCACAGCTGCCGGATGGAATCGCGCTCATTGCCGTTTTCCGCGCGGAGCTTGACAAATACCAGTTCGCTGCAGCAGGAGGCATCCTCCTGCAAATGGTCGACGCGCTGCACCTCTTCCAGCTTGAGCAGCTGCTTGATGATCTGCTCGAGGATGGGTTCGTCGCCCTGCACGATAATGGACATACGGGAAATCTTCGGGTCGGTTGTCGCCGACACGGTCAGCGAGTCAATGTTATAGCCGCGGCGACCGAACAGGCTGGACACGCGCGCCAATACGCCCGCGTTATTCTGCACGGTCACAGAAAGGATATATTTTTCCATGATAGTTTCTCCTTTCTCAGTCCGCTACGATATCGTCCACCGTGCCGCCTGCGGGAATCATAGGCAGTACGCGCTCATCCTTGTCGATGCGGCAGTCGATCAGCACCGGACCGGTGCGCGCAAGCGCATCTGCCAGCGCCGCACGAAGCTCCGCAATGTTGGTTACGCGGAAGCCTCGGCCGCCGAACGCTTCGGCGAGCTTGATGTAATCGGTCTTGCGATACAGATTGGTCTGGGAATAGCGCTTTTCGTAGAACATGGTCTGCCATTGACGCACATTGCCCAGCACGTTGTTATTCATAATAATCGTGATAATCGGCAGGTTATAGGTGACCGACGTGCACAATTCGTTCAGATTCATATGGAACGAACCGTCGCCCGTGATATGGACCACCGTCTTTTCCGGGAACGCAACCTGCGCGCCCATTGCCGCGCCGTAACCAAATCCCATCGTGCCCAAGCCGCCCGAAGTCAGGAAATGACGTACCTTGCGGCAGCGGTTATACTGCGCCGCCCACAGCTGATGCTGGCCGACATCGGTCGCAACGATGGCATCGTCCCCGATCATGTCGTACAGCGTGCGCAGCAGCTGGTGCGGATGGATGACGCTATCGTCATCCTTGGGTACATAGTCGAGCGCTTTGTGCCATTCGGCGATCTGTGCGCGCCAAGCATCGTGCTTTGCTTCTTTCACATACGGCAACAGCGCCCTGAGGAAATTCTCCGCATCGCTGACCACTGAATAATCCACGCCGATATTCTTGTTTATCTCGGCTGCGTCAATATCAATATGTATAATTTTCGACTTGGGAGCAAAGCGCCGCGGATTGGTTGCTACGCGGTCGGAGAAACGCGCGCCGATGCAGATCAGCAGGTCGCTCCGTTCCACCGCCCAAGCTGCCGAAACCGTGCCGTGCATACCGACCAGACCCAGACTCAGCGGCTCAGTGTCCGGAATACAGCCAATCGCCATCATAGTATGCGCAGAAGGAATATCCGCCCGACGCATCAAATCGAGTAGCGCCATGCCGGCGTTTGCCGTCTCTACGCCGCCGCCATAATAGATGATGGGACGCTCCGCTTGCGCAATCATACCGGCAACCGTTTCCAACTGCTCCGTCGTTACAGTATACGCCGGATGCACCTCTACCTTGTCCGCCGGAGTATATTCGCACTCCGCGCTTGTGACATCCTTCGGAATATCAATCAACACCGGGCCGGGACGGCCGGACGCCGCGATACGGAACGCGCTGCGGATGGTATCGGCCAGCTCCTCCACATGGCGCACGACGAAGTTATGCTTGGTAATGGGCATGGTGATACCGGCAATGTAAACCTCCTGAAAGGAATCGCGTCCAATCAGACTGGTACCAACGTTACCGGTGATGGCAACCATCGGAATGGAATCCATGTAAGCCGTTGCAATGCCTGTAACCAGATTGGTTGCGCCCGGGCCGCTCGTTGCCAGACACACGCCAACCTTACCAGTTGCGCGCGCATAGCCGTCGGCTGCGTGGGCTGCGCCCTGCTCATGGGCGGTTAAAATATGTCGAATGCGGTCGCTATTCTTGTAAAGCGCATCATAGATATTGAGGACCGCGCCGCCCGGATAGCCGAAAATCGTATCGACTCCCTGCTCCACCAGCGCTTCCACCAAAATCTCAGAACCATTTTTTACCATGCGAATCCGCCTCCTTTCTTAAAATCATGAAATTAAAAAAAGCCTCTGTCTCTACAAAGAGACAAAGACTATTCCTCTGCGGTACCACTCTTCTTGCCACAGATCATGTATTACATGCTGCGGCCACTCACCTGATCCGTTAACGCAGATCGCGCGGAACGCCTTACACAGGGCCTTATCTCATCCCATTTCAGACGCTCGGCTCACGGAGGACTTTCGCACTTTCCTTCCTCCACCGCCTTGCACCACCCGGCGGCTCTCTCTTTTGGATTCCAGACGCTACTTTTCCGGTCATCGCCAACTTGCGTTGTTCAAAATGTAATTCATATTATAAATCCGCTTACATCGATTGTCAACAGCTTTTTCGTATTTTACTTTGTTAAATTCCTGTCGGGTATATTCTTCCGCTTTTGTGCTATACTACCGATAAATCCTGATAGAAAAGAGGCCGAAACATGGCTGTCCCCCTGCTTCGCACGCTGATTCTATACTTTGCGGTCATCGCCGCGGTACGTCTGATGGGCAAACGGCAGATCGGCGAGCTGGATCCATCCGAACTGGTCATCACCATTTTGGTTTCCGATCTGGCCGCGGTTCCCATGCAGGATCTGGGCATCCCGATGTTCGCGGGACTGGTCCCTATCGCCACGCTCATCGTGCTCGAAATCCTGCTCAGCTGGATCGCGCTGAAAAGCCGCACATTCCGGCGGCTGCTTAACGGTCAGCCTGCTATTATTATCCGCGGCGGGCAGCTGGACATTCCCAAGCTGCGTGAAATGCGCCTGACAACCGATGAAATCATTGAAACGCTGCGCAAGCAAAATGTCTCCTCTGTGTCCGATGTCAAATATGGCGTTATCGAGCCGGACGGCACTTTATCCGTCATCCTCAAGCAGCCACAGCAGCCGGTCACAGCAGAAATGCTGGGCATCACGCCCAAAGACACCGGCCTTCCGCTGGTTGTCGTGTCCGACGGCAAGCTGGTGCGCCGATCGCTGCGTCTGTTGCAGCTCGATCCCAAAGACATCGAAAACCGCCTGCGGAACCAAAGCCTTGCCGTATCCGACGTATTTCTGATGACGCTGGATGACTGCGGCAACAGCTTCATCCAAAGAAAGGAGAAACGCTGATATGCGGCGTCTTTGCATTGCTCTGCTGCTTCTGGCGCTGCTCATCTGGGGCAGCTGGTGGAGTCTACACACAGTAGAGCGCGTCACCGGAAGCATCGTGCGTCAAATACAGGCTGGCGAACTGGATAAAGCGCACCAGCGCTGGGACAGTGCACAGCTGCTACTTGGCTCTTTGCTGCTGCACGACGAGATTGATCAGGCCGACCGTCTGTTCGACCGTGTGCTTGCCGCGCATGCGTCCGGCAGCGCGGAGGATTTCCTGCTCGACTGCACAGAACTGATTGCGCAATTAAACCATTTACCTGATCTGGAGCGTCCCAGCCTTATCAACCTGTTGTGATTCTCCAAACTCTTTTCTGAAATTTTGTAGATTTTGATATAGCATTTCTCTTTCATATATGATAATATTTATTTGCAAATAATAATTATTTTCAATAAGAGGAAGGGATCTGCTCTATGAACAATGCCGCTTATAAAAAGCTTGATTACAGTCTCTCACTGATTTCCACTGCGGCCGACGGCAAAAACTTCGGCTGCATCATCAATTCCCTGCATCAGGTAACCTCTTCCCGCCCGCCAAAATTTACCCTGTCCCTCAACAACGACTCCGCTACAAACGCCGCGCTCAAAAAATCCGGCGTTGCTGCCGTCACGCTGCTTGCACAGGATGCGGACGAAAAAATCGTCAACGAGTTCGGCTACAAATCCGGCCGCGCGATTGATAAATTTGCCGCTTTCCCGTTTGAGAAGGACGAAAACGGCTGCCCGTGGCTGCGCGAGGGCATGGTGTCCCGTCTGAGCCTGCGCGTAACCGAAACGGTGTCCATCGGTTCCTATACGTTGTTTATCTGCGAACTGGCCAACGCTGAAGTACTCGCCGACGGCGACTGCCTAACTGTAAAGGCGCTCGAAAGCCGCGGAAAAGATGCGCCGCCCACCGCGCCGGTCTATCATGAAGTTGGTCCGGATGCCGGCTGGAAATGCACGGTCTGCGGCTATGTGCGATTGGATGAAACCATCCCAGATGACTATGTCTGCCCAATCTGCCGCGCTCCACGCAGCAAATTTGTCAAGCGCAGCGAATCCTGATACTTCCAACCTCCCTTTTTTTCCGCTCCTTTCAAAAGAAGGAGCGGTTTTCTTGTCTTTCGCCTCCTTGTATGCTATGATGAAACAAAGGCAGGTGGATATATATGAAAAGCATCAAACCCGGCCGTGGCCCCTCAATGATGGGCGGCTTCGGCTCTGTATTCGGCATCATTTTCGGTATCTTTTGGACGGTGCTTGCCGCATCCATGACACAAGGCTTTGGCCTGGTCGGCATCATCTTCCCATTGTTCGGCGTCTTATTTGTCATCATCAGCATAGGCAACGCCGTTTACAATTTTAAGAACGCAACCGGTAAAACCGCTATTCCGAATTCGACATAACGGATGATGCCGA
Organism: Candidatus Agathobaculum pullicola; assembly: GCA_019115085.1. Lineage (GTDB taxonomy): Bacteria > Bacillota > Clostridia > Oscillospirales > Butyricicoccaceae > Agathobaculum > Agathobaculum pullicola. Next base: position 60,705 of record DXEF01000059.1, read on the forward strand.
GGAGCCCGACCCACTCAACCGATATTTTGGCGACAAACCAGAAAGCACCCCTGCTACCCATTCCTCTGGCAGCGGCTTCTGTCCCTACTGTGGCGCGCCGGTACAAAGCGATTTTGCCTTTTGCCGCAAATGCGGAAAGGCCTTGCCAAAGGAGTAATTCGTTATGAAAAAAGTTCTGTTTGTCAACGGCTGCATCCGTGGAAACGCATCGCGCTCCCTTCGGCTGGCTCGGCGGCTGGTCAGCCGCATCCCGGATGCGGAAATTGAGGTACTGCAACTCCCCGCACTTCATCTGATGCCTTACGGCGCCAAAGAGATTACCGAGCGCGATACGCTATCCGCTGCCGGCGCATTCAACACGCCGTTCTTCGCACTGGCCAACCAGTTCAAAGCGGCGGACGCCGTTGTGCTGGCCTGCCCGTTCTGGGACATGGGCGTGCCGTCCATGGTGCGGACCTATCTGGAGCATTTGTGCGTGACCGGTCTGACCTTCCACTATGGCAGCGACAATTATCCTGTGGGAGACTGCCGCCTACAGCGTTTTGTTTACGTCACCACACGCGGCGGCATAGTGGATAACCGTGACCCGGTGCTCACCGACCACGCTTCCGCCTACCTGCTGTCCATCTGCAAACTGCTGAGCCAAGGACGCTTTGACACACTGGCCGCCGAGGGACTGGACATCGTCGGCAACGATGCAGAAGCACTGCTTTGTGCAGCCGAAGCGCAAGCAGACGACATCGCGCAACACTTTTGGGAATGACAACTCCCTCAGAAGCACAAAACCGCCGGAGACCGATTTGACCTCCGGCGGTTTTGCATGTACGCCATTTGCACAACATTATATTATTTTGGCAGCTTTTGCGAGCCCTCAAACGAATCCGCATGCACCCAGAACACCTCTGCCACAGACAGCGCGGCATCGGTGTAGCTCCAACCGTCGCGACCGGTTTGGTGCCGCATAATGGCATCGAAGCCACGCCGCTTCTCCTCGTTATTCTGTGCGAAGTGCACGCTGCCATAGCCCACAACCGAGGAAAACGCATAGCTGTACCGACAGGCCAGATCGCCTTCACCGGTCACGCCCATTTCGGTGTCCATCTCAAAACACACGCGCGGGTCTGCCCGCAGCGCATCGATTTTCTTTCCCTTGATCCCGCTGTGAAAATAGATGGTCAGTCCGCTTTCATCCCATGTATAGCCAAAATTGAGCGGAATCACATACGGTGCGCCGTCCGCAATCATTGCCAAGCGGCATGTTTTGCACGCCTGTAAAACTTGCTCGATATTCTCTCGTCCCGTGATTTCTCTGTCTTTTCTGCGCATGACTGTTTCACCTCTGCATCAGAATATCATGTTTCGAGGCAACAGGCAAGACAAAGAGGCGCATTTACGACCTCTTTTTCATGATATACGAGAACAAGCCCATGGTGCAGCCAACTGTCCGGGTAAGTGGTCGTAGGGCCAAGCTTTTTCACTACGTTTGATACTGTTTAGGGCACGCACCCGATACTTACCGTCCTCTTTTCACATCCATACCTTGCATCTGCCAACGCTGCGCAGCCAATCCGGCTATCGCGACACGCGGCGCAATACGTTTCGCAGCGCCTGCCATCCGTACCATAGCATAACAGGTCATCATAATCCTTTTCCCCTTCCCGCCTTCCTCTGTGACCGCCTGCGTCTGATGCGTTTAGCATAACCGAGTGTTCCTACGATTTCCGGATCCTTTACGGGCGCATCAAAGCATCCTCACGCATGAAGAGGTAAAAAGCCGAACCGTTGCAGTAAATCTTCAACGGTCGATGGAAATAGTTCTCCTGCGGCTTATCATACGTTTGTCCGCCCGGCTTTCTGACAGCGTCCGCACGCATTTCTGAAACAACACACAATGCAGGAAAGGGATTTGCTCGGTTGTAAGTTCAGGTATTATGATCAGATACGTGGAACTGCTTGAGATTGCCGATCTTCTGCGCGCGTACATCCATTTCCGCGCACACATCCGCAAGCGTCACCCCGCACTCGTTCATCATCACCATCATATGGTAGAACACATCGTTGATCTCTCCGACCAATTCCTCCTTGTCACCGTTTTTCGCGGCGATAATGGTTTCGGCACACTCCTCGCCCACCTTTTTGAGGATTTTATCCAATCCTTTTTCAAACAGGTAGCAAGTATAGGATTTCTCCTGCGGCTCTGCGCGGCGCTGCGCGATGACCGCCTCCATCTGTTCAAACGAATTCATGTTATTCGTCCTCCTTATCGTTTCTCTCTGCTCACTGCCGCCGGGTGACCATCAGCACGAGTACCGCAATCAGTGCAATCACCACGACTGCGCCGACCACAAAGCCCGCCACCGTCACCAAAGGGAACGCCATCATGCTTGCGCCCCTCTCTCCCACAGGGTGGTGTAGAAGCAGGTGCGGTTGCCTGTGTGGCAGACCGTCCCCTTGGGCGTGCCAACATAAATCAGCGTATCATCATCGCAATCGGACAGAATCCTGCTGACAAAAATAAAGTTGCCTGAAGTCTCGCCCTTGTTCCACAGCTTCTGTCGTGAGCGCGAGAAAAACCACGCTGTACCGGTATCCATGGTCAACTGAAGCGCTTTTTCGTTGGCATAGCCCAGCATAAGTACCTCGCCATTTCGCTCATCCTGGCAGATGACCGGAATCAGCGGCGCTTTCACAAAAAACTTGCTCAAATCCATCTCTTACAACCTCACCGGAATGTTTTTCTCATGCAGATGGGCTTTCACCTCACCCACGGTCAACTCACGATAGTGAAACAGGCTGGCGGCCAGCGCAGCATCGCAGCCTGTTTGCTCAAACACCTTGGAAAAGTGGTCGAGCGCGCCGCAGCCGCCCGACGCAATCACCGGAATACCGACCGCGTCCACAACCGCGCGCGTCAGTTCAAGATCAAAGCCGCTTTTCGTTCCATCCTTGTCCATCGAGGTCAGCAAAATCTCACCCGCGCCGCGCTCATACACTTCACGCGCCCACGCGACCGCATCTATACCGGTCGGCGTGCGGCCGCCCGCGACATATACCTCAAAGCCCGACGGCGTTTTCCCCGTTCGGCGGCCGTCGATGGCAACGACCACGCACTGGCTGCCATATTTATCCGCTGCGGCGTCCACTAAGTCGGGATTTTTAACCGCCGCGGAATTAACCGAAATCTTATCCGCGCCCGCGCGCAGGATGTCACGGAAATCGTCCACCGTGCGGATGCCGCCGCCCACGGTGACCGGCACAAACACCTCACGGCAGGTGCGGCGCACCACGTCCGCAATCGTGTCACGGCCGTCGCTCGTCGCCGTAATATCGAGGAATACGATTTCGTCCGCACCCTCCGCCGAGTAGAATTTGGCTAACTCCACCGGGTCGCCCGCGTCGCGCAGACCGACAAAATTGACGCCCTTGACCACCCGTCCATCCTTGACGTCCAGACAGGGAATAATGCGTTTAGCCAGCATTATTCGGCCTCCTTAATCGCCGCCGACAAATTCAGTTTTCCCGTATAAACCGCCTTGCCTGCAACGGCTGCATCAATACCCAGCCGCTTGAGCTGACGAATGTCCTCCAGCGTGGACACACCGCCCGACGCTGCGATGCGGCAGGATACGGTCGCGCGCAGCGCGGCCAGCTGGTCAAAGTTCGGGCCCGACTGCATGCCATCCTTGTCGATATCGGTAAAAATAATGGTCTTGACGCCGTAGGATTCCATACGCTCGGCAAACGAAATGTAATTCTCACCACTGTCACCCAGCCAGCCGTCGGTACGCACGGTCTCGGATTTTGCATCAATGCTGACCGCAATCTTATCTCCATATTTTTTGACGGCTTCGGCCACAAACTGCGGGTTGCGTACCGCCGCTGAGCCAATGATGACGCGCTTGACGCCCAGCGCAAGCACCGCCTCCACATCCTGCATGGAACGAACGCCGCCGCCCAGCTCAACGGTCGCGCCAGTCTCACGAATGACGCGCTCGACTACACCGTAATTAGCGTGAGATCCGTCTTTTGCCGCGTCCAGATCAACCATGTGGATCATGGTCGCGCCCGCCGCGATAAACTTGCGCGCCGTCTCGACCGCGTCCTCCGCCACCTTGTGTACGGTATCATAATCGCCCTTTTTCAGACGCACACACTGTCCGTCCTTTAAATCAATTGCCGGGATAAACTTCATTTCCCCACCTCCGTCAGTTTTGCAAAGTTTTGAAGCATCAGCAGTCCCACTTTTCCGCTTTTTTCCGGGTGAAACTGGCAGCCAAATAGATTTCCGCGCGCCACCATTGCGGGTACCCGCGCGCCATAGTCAGTCACAGCGGCCAAATCACGTTCCTCTGTCGGACACGCCATAAAGCTATGCACGAAATACACATAATCTCCGTTTGCCACGCCCTCGGTCATTGCGTTCGGGTGCAGCACCTCCAGCGCATTCCAGCCAATCTGCGGCAGCTTGAGTTCGGTCCGGATACGCTCGATGCGACCGGGCAGCAGCCCAAGGCCTTTACAGGGACGCACCTCATCCGACTCGTCAAACAGCATCTGCATGCCGAGACAAATGCCCAGAAACGGTTTTTGTTCCGCCGCACGCAGCACCGCATCGGTCAGCCCCGAAGCGTGCAGGGCGTCCATCGCGTCCGGAAATGCACCAACGCCCGGTAATATCACGCCGAAAGCCTGTTCAATCACCGCAGGCGTGTCCGCGACTTTGTTCTCATAGCCCAGAAAATCCAGCGTGTTGTGTACACTCATCAGATTGCCCGCGCCGTAATCCACAATTGCGATATAGCCCATCACAGCACTCCTTTTGCACTCAGCACGCCACCGCCTGTCATCGCCACCGCCTGCTTGAGCGCGCGCGCAAGCGCTTTATACAGCGCTTCGGTGATGTGGTGCGCGTTTTCGCCGTATTCCGCTTTGAGATGCAGCGTCAGTCCCGCGTTCACCGCAAGTGCGCGCATAAATTCCACCGTCAGGCAGGTGTCATACGTCCCGCACATCGGCTGCGGCATGGGCGCGTCAAACACCAGATACGGACGGCCGGAAATGTCCAGCGCACAGAAGCCGAGCGCCTCATCCATCGGCACAAACGCCTGTCCGAAGCGCGCGATACCCGCCTTGTCTCCCAAGCACTGCGCGAGCGCCTGCCCGAGCACAATACCGCAGTCCTCCACCGTGTGGTGACCGTCGACCTCAAGGTCGCCCTTGCAAACAAGCGTCAGGCCAAAGCCGCCGTGCACGGCAAAGCTGTTCAGCATATGGTCAAAAAAGCCGATGCCGGTGTCAATCTTGCGCTCGCCGCCCTCCAGTTCAAGCGAAAGCGTGATGTCGGTTTCTTTGGTTTTGCGCGTGATTTCAGCCTTTCTCATTCTCGTCCTCCTCCGTAAAACGCACCGCAATGGAATTTGCATGCGCGTCCAGATGTTCGCTCTGCGCCAGCGCGATGATATCCTGTGCATAGCCCGCAAGTGCGTCGCGCGTATACTCAATCACGCTGGTTTTCTTGAGAAACGTATCGGTCGAGAGCGGCGAGAAAAACCGCGCCGTCCCCGAGGTCGGCAGCACATGACAAGGGCCTGCCATATAGTCGCCAAGCGGCTCGGGCGCATACTGCCCGAGGAAAATCGCGCCTGCATTGTGCAGATATGGCAGCCATTCACGCGGATTTGCCGTCACAACCTCCAAGTGCTCGGGTGCGACGACGTCCGCCATTTTGCAGGCATCCTTCAAATCATCAAACACGATCGCACAGCCGTAATTTTGCACGCTTTCCTTAATGATGTCATAACGCGGCAGCAGCTTCGCCTGTCGCTCCATTTCACAGGAAATGGCCTGCGCTTGTGCCATCGAATCGGTCAGCAGCACGGCAGAGGCAAGCTTATCGTGCTCAGCCTGACTCAAAAGATCGGCCGCGACCCAAGTGGGATTGGCCGTGTGGTCGGCAATCACCAGCACCTCGCTCGGCCCCGCGATCATATCAATATCCACGGTGCCGAAGGCCAGCTTTTTCGCCGCCGCGACAAAGGCATTGCCCGGGCCGACAATCTTATCCACCTGCGGGATAAAGCCCGCGCCGTAGGTCAGCGCAGCAATTGCCTGCACACCGCCAATCGCGATGACAGTATCCACACCCGCGATTTTCGCCGCTGCCAACACTTCAATTGAGAGGTTTTCCGTCGGCGGGGTCACCATAATCAGCTCACCCACGCCCGCGACCTTAGCAGGCACCGCGTTCATCAGCACGCTCGACGGATAGGCAGCCGTGCCGCCCGGCACATACAGGCCGACGCGCGCAAGGCCTCGCACCGTCTGGCCGAGGATTTCTCCCTCGCTGCGCTTCCATTCCCACGACTTGGCAAGCATCTGCTCATGATAGTCGCGGATATTGGCCGCCGCCTTCTCAAGCGCGGTAATCAGCGCAGGCGAACAGGCGGCATAAGCTGCATCCAGCTGCTCGGGCGCGATGATATACGGCTCGCGTTTGTCAAATTTCTCCGCGTATTCACAAACCGCGGCCCAACCGCGCGCCTGCACATCCTCCATAATGGTACGGACCGTCTGCTCGATATCTCCGCGCGCGCCTGCCGCGCGCGCTTCCATCTCGCGGATGACGGTCTGTTCGGCCCGGCCGTCCGCAAGCACGGTTTTCAAAAACATATTATCCCTCCAAACCGCTTTCCAGATCGGAAATCACCTGCTGGATGGCAGCTTTTTTCATCTTTGCACTCGCCAGATTGACGATGACGCGCGCCGAGATGGGCGCGACATCCTCGATCACCTCAAGGCCGTTCTCCTTGAGCGTCGTGCCGGTCTCAACAATATCAACAATTGCATCCGCCAACTCCAGCAGCGGCGCAAGCTCCACCGAGCCTTCGATTTTAATGGTTTCCACGTCCATATTCTTCTTGTTGAAGAATGCCTTGGTCACCGCCGGGTACTTGGTCGCAATGACCGGGGTTTTGTAGCCGCCGTACACGTCCTTGCCCTTTTTCGTCGCCAGCGCAAAGCGGCACTTCCCAAAGCCGAGATCGACCATCTCATAAAAGCTGCCGCCCTTTTCCATGATTGTATCCTTGCCGACCACGCCCATATCGCACACACCGTGCTCCACATAGGTGATGACGTCTGCTGCCTTGGCCAGCACAATCTCCACCCCCGTGTCCGGTAAGGCGAAAATCAGCTTGCGCGAGCCGGCTTCCAGCTCGGAGATATCATAGCCCGCCGCTTTGAGCAGCGAGAGCGTTTTCTTTTCCAGCCGACCCTTAGTCAGTGCGATGCGTACCGTATCGCGGCGGGTCGCTGCCTCCGGATGCGCCGCTCCCTGCAAGCTCTCCGCGACGCTCTCCACGTCGATACCAAAGCCGCCTGCGGGCAGATCCTTGCCGAATTTCGCGCACAACGCATTGTATCGTCCGCCCGACAGAATTGCCGCGCCCGCGCCGCCGATATAGCCGCGGAACATCACACCGGTGTAATAATCCATTTCATGCACCAGACCAAGGTCTATCATGATGCGGCTGCCATAGCCTGCCGCGTCCAGCGCCTTGTACAGCCGACGCAGATAGGACACCGCCCCGAGCACACGCACATTGCCGGTCAGGACCTCAACCTTGTCAAGCACCTCTATGCCGCCGAACAGCTGCGGCATTGCGCCCAGCGCTTTGGCTGCGGGCCGCTCGCCGTAAGGCGCAAGCGCGTCGCCCAGCGCTGCAAACGACTTATTTTCAATCAACCGGCGGATGCTCTCTGCCGTCTGCGCATCCACGCCCAACTCTTCAATCAGCGCTTTATAGATCTCCGCATGGCCCAACTCAATGCGGAAACTATCCACACCCGTACCGGTAAGCGCACCAAAGGCTGCCGACAGAATGTCCTTGTCTGCTTCCAAACCGTCCGCGCCGATAAGCTCCGCGCCGACCTGCAGAAACTCCCCCTTGTGCCCATGCCCGCCTACGACCGAGCGAAACACTTTCTGGCTGTAATACAGCCGAACGGGCAGCGCCGCCTCATCCAGCCGGGTCGCTGCAATACGGGCAATCGGCGTGGTGTTGTCCGGCCGCGCCACGCAAATACGTCCCGATCGGTCGATAATCTTGAGCATATTCTCCTGATCCAGCTCCGGGTTTGCCTGTGCGAACACATCGAAATACTCCACCGCAGGCGTAATCACTTCACTGTATCCACAGCCCTCCAGCGCGGTACGGATTGCGTACTCGGTCTGCCGCAGTGCACGGCAGGAAGCAAACAGCAAATCGCGTGTCCCTTCGGGAGTGGAAATACGAAAACGGTTCATAACCGCAAAACCCCTTTATTACTTTATCTCGCTAAAATAATATCATATTTGTATACCATCTGTCAACCCCCGATTTTGCGGATGGTCATTTCGCGGTATGTCGCGCCGTCCTGTACAATCTCCAGCCGTCCCCCAGCGCCCAGCGCGCGGATGCGAGAAAAAATCAGCATATCACTGACCCAGTTGCCTGTCTCGGAGAGCTTGCACAACGCTCTGCCAACGGTTAACGCCGCGTGACTCTCTTCCTCCGGCACACAGGATAAAATGGTTTCATCGTAATAACCTTCGGGTACCGACTGCACTTTGCCGTTCACCATGGCGCGCAGCGGTGTATTCTCCTCCTGCATGCGCGTCCATTCCGTCAGCAGCGCAGCCTGCTCGGTCTCGGTCAGCTGACGGCGGCGTTTGTAAAAGTAGGGGAGAATACCAGGTTCGGCCTCCCCCACTGTTGAATAATAAACCATGCCTGCACGCGGCGATGCTTTTTGCCGTGCCTCCCGGCTGCGGCGGTCGATCCGCGCCGCATACCGTTGAAGGAGGAACTGCGGCATGAAACGGAATACTGCGTTCATCAATCGGCTATCGGTAACAATCCCCAACACGCCTGCATTCCGGTCAATCGGCGTCACTTTGGAAAATTCCTGTACCGGCATCCAGTCCACCTCGGCCACCCACACCGGAATATGTTTTTGATACAAGCGGCTGACCACATACCGCAGACCGCATTGCTCCAAAGCGTTGCCGCCCGCATACCAGAGAACCGCCTCATCCACCTCGTCCAGCTGTTCGAGCACTTTCCAGTGCCGTGCCTGATACTCAGCCTGCCACTTGCCATCCAGCTCCGGGTCACCGCGCCACGGTGTCAGGATGTCCGTGCGTGCGGCGCGGTTGGTCACATCCCGAATATCGCCCTGTGAATAGTCATCCGAAAGCGCAAGGATCTGTTCCGCTTCCACAGAAGGTTCCATGGCTTTACGCGCCATTGCAAGGCAGCCTTTGGCGCTGTCCCCGAAACAAATCCAGTACACGGTCACGCACCTCCGCCGTAGCTTTCGGCCAGTTCGATCACCTTATCCAGAAAGCTTTCCTCACCCATGGTATTGATTTTCCAGAACACTGCCTGACTGCCGCCCGAGGTAATCGCAGTCAAAAACAACTGGTTCCCGCTGCCCGCGAGCGTCAGGTTCAGGCTCACGCGATTGCTGCCCGTCCAGCTGTACCGCTCAAACACGCGCACCGCCACACGCACGCCATCCGCTGTCCATTCGCTGCCGTCCTCATAGGAAGCGGACGCACTGCCGTTCATGATACCGTCAAATAAGTAATCGAGAAATGCGTCAAAATCGCCGGTGAGATGCTTTTCATACTTCGCCATGGTGGTATCCTCCTTTTATTGCCTTTTCGTTTATGCAAACAGTGAAATCTGGGTGGTCTTGGGCATCGAGCCGAGTGCGCCAATCTGATCAAGCAGCTCGACCACCGCCTTGGACGCCTTGGGACAGCGCACGGTGAGCTCCTCTGCCGAGAGGAATTTGCCGTTTTTTCGCTCCTCCACGATGTTCTGCGCCGCCTGTTCGCCAATGCCGGGCATTGAGGAAAACGGCGGAATCAATCCGCTCTCGGTCACAAGAAAGTCGGTCGCATCCGAGGTATAAATATCCATTGGCTCAAAGGTAAAGCCGCGACGATAAAACTCGTGACAGACCTCGAGCGTGGTGGACATTTCCTTTTCCGCTGCGGTAATGGTCTTTTCCTTTTCCTTGACCGCCAGCTCGCGCAGCTTATCCTGTACCACTTTGTCGCCCTTAATCATGCAGGAAGCGTCAAATCCCTTGGCACGCACCGAAAAGTACGCCGAATAAAACGCAAGCGGTCGATGCACCTTGAACCACGCGATGCGAAACGCCATCATAACATAGGCCACCGCGTGCGCTTTGGGGAACATGTACTTGATTTTCTTACACGAGTCGATATACCAGTCGGGCACGTTCTGCTCCCGCATCGCGTTCTCCATCTCCTCGGTCAAGCCTTTGCCCTTACGAACAGATTCCATCGTTTTAAACGAGAGCTTGGGCTGCACACCCTGCAAAATCAGATAGTTCATGATATCGTCGCGGCAGCAGATACAGCCGGACAGCGGAATCCCTTTGCGCACCAGCTCCGCCGCGTTGCCCAGCCACACATCCGTGCCGTGCGACAGACCGGAAATCGAAACCAGTTCGGCAAAGGTAGAAGGATGCGTCTCCTTGACCATGCCGCGCACAAACTTGGTGCCGAACTCCGGCACCGCCAGACAGCCGAGGTCGCCCAGAATCGGGTCGGTGTCCGGATTTTCGCCCGTGTACTTGAGCGCCTTGCACGAATGAAACAGGCTCATCGTATCCAGGTCGTCGAGCGGAATCTCCTGCGCGTTGACACCGGTCAGGTTTTCCAGATGCTTAATCATGGTCGGGTCATCGTGTCCCAGCTCGTCGAGCTTCAAGAGGTTCGCGTCGATGGAGTGATATTCAAAATGGGTGGTGATGATATCCGAATCCGGGTCATCCGCCGGATGCTGCACTGGACAGACATCGTAAATCTCGATTTCCTTGGGCACAACGACCACACCGCCGGGGTGCTGACCCGAAGTACGGCGCACACCCGTGCAGCCCGCGGCAAGGCGGTTTTCCTCTGCCCGCGAGCACTCAATGCCGCGCTCATCCATGTACTTTTTGACATAGCCATAGGCGGTTTTTTCCGCAACCGTACCAATCGTACCCGCGCGGAATACATGGTCATGCCCGAAAATCTCGCCCGTATAATAATGGATGCGTGACTGATACTCGCCTGCGAAATTCAGGTCAATATCGGGTACCTTATCACCTTCAAAACCCAGAAACGTCTCAAACGGAATATTGAATCCCTGTTTGGTCAGGGGCTTACCGCAATTTGGACAGATTTTGTCCGGCAGGTCAACGCCGCAGGAGTATTCCTCATGCCACTCAACATATTTATCATCCGGGCACAAATAGTGCGGCGCGAGCGAATTTACTTCGGTGATATCCGACATAAACGCCGCCAGCGACGAGCCGACCGAACCACGCGAGCCGACGAGATAGCCGTCCGCAAGCGATTTTGTCACCAGCTTTTGCGCAATGATATACATGACTGCGTAGCCGTTGCCGATGATGGAATTGAGTTCACGGTCGAGCCGAGCCTGCACCATTTCGGGCAGTGGGTCGCCATAAATGCGCTTGGCCTTTTCATAGCACATATTGCGCAGGTCGTCCTCGCAGCCGTCGATGTGCGGCGGGTAGTTTTCGCGCGGTACGGGGCGGATAGCATCGCACAAATCCGCAATCATATTGGTGTTTTTGACCACAACCTCATACGCGCGGTCTTCGCCAAGGTAGGAAAACTCCTTGAGCATCTCGTCGGTGGATTTGAAATACAGCGGCGCCTGATTGTCTGCGTCACCGAAGCCTTGTCCCGCCATCAGAATACGGCGGAACGCCTCATCCTCGGGCTCGAGGAAATGCACGTCTCCGGTCGCGCAGCAGGGTTTGCCCAATTCGTCGGCCAGCCGCAGAATATCCCGGTTCCAATCGCGCAACTGCTCATCGTCCTTGGCCATACCTTTGGCAATCATAAATTGGTTGTTGCCGATTGGCTGGATTTCCAGATAATCATAGAAGGATGCAAGCCGCTTGAGCTCATCCCACTCTGCGCCGTTCGTCAGCGCACGGAACACCTCGCCCGCCTCACACGCCGAGCCGAAAATCAACCCCTCACGATGGCGAATCAACTCGCTGCGCGGCATAATCGGGCGCTTATTGTAGTATTCCAGAAAGCTCTTGGAAATCAGCTGATATAGGTTTCTGAGTCCCTTCTGGTTCTGCACCAAAATGATAAAGTGATAACGCGGCAGGTTTTTCAGCTTGTTTTTACGGTCGGTTGTTGCGGCGAGAACCGGGTTAATGTCCGCCGTCGTGACTGCGTGCAGCTCATCTTTCAGCCGCGCGAGCAGCTTTACAAAAATACGCCCCAGCACGGCCGCATCCTCGCTTGCGCGGTGATGCTCAAACGGACCGACCGCCAGCTCCTTCGCCAGAATGTTGAGCTTAAACTTATGCAGATACGGCAGCATCAGACGGCTCATTTCCAGCGTATCGATGGCGGTAAAGTCCCGCTCGATTTCCAGACGCTTGCAGGCCGTGCGTAAAAAGCCCATGTCAAAGCCCGCGTTATGCGCGACAAGCGGATAGTTTCCCTCGCCCGCCCACGCAAGAAATTTCGGCACGGCCTCGGCAAGCTCGGGCGCGTCCGCGACCGTCTCGTCCGAAATACCCGTCAGCTTGGTGATTTCCTCGGGAATAGGCTTATGTGGATTGACATAGGTCTGAAAGCTGTCCTGAATCGCGCCATCCACGATGCGTACCGCCGCGATTTCGGTAATTTCCTCACTTGCTGGATTGAGACCAGTGGTTTCCAAGTCAAAGACAATGAATGTACCCGTCAGCGGCTCGGCCGACTTGCCGCGCACGACTGAAAGCGTATCCTCGTCGTTGATGTAATACGCCTCGATGCCATAGATAATCTTCATGTCCCCGATGATGCTTTTCTGCTTGCCCTCCTGTGCGTGCAGTGCTTCGGGAAACGCCTGCGCCACGCCATGGTCGGTAATCGCCATCGCGCGATGCCCCCACTGCGCCGCACGGCACAGCAGCGCCTCGGTTGAGGTCATGCCATCCATTGCGCTCATGTTGGTGTGCAGATGCAGCTCGACGCGCTTCATGCCTTCGGCCTTATCCTGCCGCATCGGCTTTTTCGCCTTGACGATGCCGGTCGGCTCCAAAACCATCTCTTTGGCATAGGAATCATACACCATCTTACCCTGTACCGTGCAATACAGACCGTTTTTAATCTTGGATGCCGTATCCCCCGCCTTATCCGCAGCAAGGAACTTGGAAACACGCACGGAATTGGTGCGATCGGTCATATCAAAGGCAATTTTAACATAGTCCTTACCAGTCTTTTTGCTGTGAATGTCCTTGTTGTCGGTAAAGAATACCTCGCCCTGAATGGTGACCATATCGTACGCCGCAATCGCTTCGTTGACCGAAATGATGGGGTCCTGTATCAGCTTACCGAAAATCAAATCATCCTCGCGCACCTTTTCCGTGCGCGGACGTTGATATCCGGTGTGCTCCTGCCGCGGTGCAGGACGCGGCTTTTTGGGTTTTGGCTCGGCAGGAGCTTCTGCCGCCGCCTGCTCGATCGCCTTCTGCAAAATCTCCTCGCGCTGCGGCGCGTCAGATGTCGGCACAAAATCGCAAACTTCCGCCCGCACGGCATGCACCGGACAAGGTGCGCCAAGCTCACGCAGGATGCGCGCTTCCAGATGGCGCAGCGCGTTTGCAAAGTGGCGTTCGCTGACCTCATCCATCGGGATTTTAAGTGTACCGTCCGTATACTGCCATTTACCGCAATCAAGCAACCCACGCGCAGACGGCATACGAAATGCCATATCCTCATAAAGCGAGCGGATATACGCGTCTGTCAGGCCGTCCGGCATGGTATAGCGCGGCTCAATGCACACGCGGCTCAGGCCGTACTGCTTTGCAATCTGCTTTTCCGCCTTGGCAAGGGTTTTGCGGCTGACGACCTGCTTCAAGTCCAGCTCGACCACCATCACCGTGTTATGATCTCCAAACGCGAGAGAACGCACCTCGCCTGAGGCGAGGTGCTGTTCTTCTATCAACAATTTACAGTTTTGAAATAAATCTATCAGTTTACCAGCCAATTTGACCGTTCCTCCGAATTATGCTTCAAAATGCTCGATCATGCTCATCAGCTCGTCCACCAACTGTTCCTGCGGCACCTTTTTGATAATTTCCCCCTTGCGGAAGATCAGGCCAACACCGTCGCCGCCCGCGATGCCGAGATCCGCTTCGCGCGCCTCACCTGGGCCGTTGACCGCGCAGCCCATCACCGCGACCTTGAGCTTTTTGCCGTGAATATTCATACAGCGCTGCTCGACCTCTTTGGCAATATCGATAAGGTCAATGCGGGTGCGTCCGCAGGTCGGACAGGAAACAACGTTGATGCCGTCCTCCGCACGGCCGACTGCCTTGAGAATAGCCTTTGCCGCATAGATTTCCTTGACCGGATCGTCGGTCAGCGATACGCGAATGGTATCGCCCACGCCGAGCGCAAGCAGGCCACCGATGCCCGCCGCGGATTTGATGGTACCCATGTACTCGGTGCCCGCCTCGGTCACACCGAGATGCAGCGGATAGTCCGTCTTTTCGTGCGCGAGCAGATATGCCTGCATGGTATACGGCACGGAAGATGACTTGATCGATATGCAGATATCGTCAAACCCGCAGTCATTGAGCAGACCGACATGATACAAAGCGGACTCGACCATCGCTTCGGGCGTCGGGCCGCCGAATTGCTCTAAAATATGCTTTTCCACCGAACCGGAATTGACGCCGATACGAATGGGAATCTTTCGTTCCTTTGCCGCCTGCACGACTACATGCACACGGTCCGCACCGCCGATGTTGCCGGGGTTGAGACGGATTTTATCTACGCCCGCCTCGATGGACGCGAGCGCAAGCCGATAATCAAAATGGATATCCGCCACGACCGGGATGGGTGAACCGGCACAAATCTCTTTAAGCGCATCCGCCGCCTGCGCGTCCGGCACGGCGCAGCGGACAATATCGCAGCCCGCTTCCGCCAGCGCGCGAATCTGCGCAAGCGTTGCTTTCGCGTCGCGCGTATCCGTATTGGTCATGGACTGTACCACGATCGGCGCACCTCCGCCAATCGGCACATCCCGCACCATAATCTGTTTGGTTTGCTTCATGCTCATGAACCTCCCGCGACAATGCGCAAAATATCCTGTCCCGTCACATATACCATCAGCGCCAGCAGCAGCACCAGTCCCGCCGCATGGATATACCCTTCATACTTGGGCGGCACCGGCTTGCGGCGCACGGCCTCTATGATAAGGAACAGCAGCCGCCCGCCGTCCAGCGCAGGCAGCGGCA
>DXEF01000060.1 GCA_019115085.1 Candidatus Agathobaculum pullicola
CGAGCGAGGTGACGGTGACGCTCGACCCGGTGGGGCTGGTGAGCATCGGCATGGTCGGCCAGCCAAACGGCGTGGCGGGACTGGATGATAACGGCGCGGTGCCGATTAAGCAGGGCGGCACGGGCGCGACGACGGCGCAAGGCGCGTTGACTGCTCTTGGGGCCATGGCAGCTGATGCAACCGGCGCGGATATTCCTGTTAGCAGCTCTGACCAGACTTCTATCTGTGCGTCTTTGTCAAATAAGGTTACTCAATTGGGAAAACTATCTGCTGAATTATTTAATGACTCAACTCATCCCAGTGGATTTTTTGCATCAGTGGACGATAGAGACATGACTGTACCGAATATCCCCGCCCCTGGTCATTGGAGGTTGTTATACCTACCGTATTTTGCAGCGTCCGAAGGATGGGCGACACAAATTGCTGTCGGGGCAGTTGAAAATAGTGGCTTGTGCTGGAGAAAAGCATGGGGACCGGAATGGCAGCCGTGGGAGTTTGCAGTTACCGCTACGCCGCCGCAGGTGCGCAACCTTACCTTGCAATCCGGGTTTTCGGCAAACGGCGACTGCACGTTTTTCGTGACGCAGGAGAGTGTAGTGTTTCTCGCAGGCGGGGTATCCGGTACGCTTCCTGCAAATCAGGATACGCAGATCGGTGCGCTGCCGGCGGATGTCAGTCCAGCCGCCCAGCGCCGTCGCCCCGCGGTGACAGATGCCGGAGCCGCATACATTGATATTCACACAGACGGGACGGTGTGGGTGCATCCGTTTTCGGAGGCGTCGCAGTGCTGGTTTGATACGTCGTTTGTGGCGGGAAGAGGCTCATAAATGCAAAACGGAACACTGAGAGACTGCTGCGTCGTTGATGCAGGCGGTTTGTATCGCGCCTTTGTCACCGTAAAGACCTGGCAGGGCGTAGATGGTGAGTCGACCGAGACCGTGCTCGGCTACAAGCTCGCCGAGGGCGAGTGCCTGATCGATACCGTGCCACCCACAAAGCGCCTGCACGCGGGCACCACGGGCTTTGTCAAGCCACGCTGGGACGAGGACACCGAAACATGGACCGAGGGCGCGACCGCGGAGGAGTTGGCCGCGTGGGAGGCCGAGCACCCTGATCCGGTATCACTGGAGGAAAAGCGCGCGGCCAAGCATGCCGAAATATCTGCGGCAAGTGAAGCCGCCATCTATGCGGGCATGGATGTGGAAACCACGCAGGGAACAGAGCATTTCTCGCTAACCGAGAAAGACCAGATCAACCTCACCACGGCCAAAAACGCGGTGGACAAGGGCGCGGCGGCCTATCCGTATCACGCGGACAACGCGCGGTGCCGCATATTCACAGCGGATGAGATCAACGCGATTTCGCAGGCCAGCGTTGCGCATATCATATATCACACGACTTACTGCAACCACCTGTTTGACTGGATCAGACGCGCGGACGCGGCGGAGCTGGCGGGCATCACCTACGGCGCAGAGCTGCCGGACGACCTCGCGGCGCACATGCAGGAGATTCTGACGCAGGCGGGCGCGGTAGCGGAAACGGAGGCTGAAACGTGAGAAAACTGCTGTTACATATCGTGCTGGCCGTCATTGGCGGGCTGGTGTACATGGGCATTGAAACCCTTTGGCGCGGGCACTCGCACTGGACAATGGGCGTGCTGGGCGGGGTGTGCTTCGCCCTCATCGGTCTGCTGGACGAGTGGCAGGACCACCCGCCGCTCTGGCTGCAAATGCTGGAGGGCGCGGCGATTGTGACCGCGCTCGAGCTGCTGGTGGGGCTGGTGGTCAACCGCTGGCTCGGCTGGAACGTGTGGGACTACTCCGACATGCCGCTGAACCTATGGGGGCAGGTGTGCCTGCAATTTGCGGTCGCGTGGTTTTTTCTCAGCGCGGCGGCGGTGTGGCTGGAAAACGCCCTGCACCGGTTGGCGGCGTGGCTTGCGCACCGGCGGGGGAGGTGATCTTTTGCCGGGTTGACCAAAGGACGTAAAAAGCACCCACACAGGGCGCAGAAGTGAGAAAGGAGGGGAGGCCGTTGTCTCTCTCGGTACATAGGAGGAAGTATGAGTATCCTTGAGTTATTCGCCAGCGGGAGCGGCTTGCTTTTTCTGGTGCTGTCGATGATTGAGATTGCCCCCATCAAGGTGAACCCATGGTCGGCGATTGCGCGGACACTCGGCAGCGTCATCAACCGCGACGTCATCGCGCGGCTGGACGACATCAGCCGGGTGCAGCGGGACACGCAGCGGCGGCTGGATGACCATATTAGGCTCGATGACGAGCGCGATGCAGACATGCACCGTGCGAAGATTCTGCGGTTCAACAATGAGCTGCTGCGGGATATTCCGCACACGCGCGAGGAATTTATCGAAATTCTCGCCGAGATAGACGGGTATGAGGCGTTTTGCCGCGCGCACCCGGACTATCAAAACAACAGAGCAGTCCACGCGGTTGCAAATATCAAGCGCGTTTATGCCGAGCGGCTGGAAAAACGAGATTTTCTATAAGGAGGACAACAAAATGAGCAAACTGAGCGAAAAAACCAAACTGTGGATCAAGGCGGCAGGTGTGCGCGCGGTCAAGACCGTGGCGCAGTCTGCCATCGGTGTCATCGGTGCGGCGGCCGCGATGGGCGAGGTAAATTGGCCCATGGTCGCATCGGCAGCTGCGCTGGCGGGTATCATCTCCCTGCTGACCAGCGTCACCGGCCTGCCCGAAGTAAACGCACAGATGGAGGAGTGATTACATGAGCAGCATTCGTTGCGATATTTACGACCCCAAAGAGTATGACATCTGGTTTGCGGCTGCGCCCTACGGCGCGGCCAGCAAGCCCGCCAAAACACTGAAAGTGTGGGCGGCGGAGGAACAGGCCGATGTGGTGTACAACCTCTGCTTGTTCAACATGACCGGCAACGGCAGCGACCAGTACGGTGTGATTAAGGGCCGCACGCTGCAATACTTACGCGCCAAGAACGTGGACTGCGGCTATGGCGGCACGGCCGAGCGCTTGACCGTCAGCCCGGGCAACGTGGTAAGCGGTACCAAGGTTGCCGTGCGTGACGGCGTGGTGCTGTCCGGACTGGACAAGTCCACCTACCGCAGCCGTAACATGATTGGCATGCTTGCGGACGGCCGCATCATCGTTGTGCAGTCCTCGGACGGCTGCACCGAGGAGCAGGTGGCGCGGTACGCCGCTGGGCGGTACACAATCAAACTGCTGCTGGTGCAGGATGCGGGCGGCAGCACCGGCATGTACCGCGTTTCAGACGGCTATCTGTTTGCCCCGGAGAAAGAGGGCACGGACGGCAGGCCGGTGTGCAGCGTAGTATGTATGAGAAAGAAAAACAAGGAGGAGAACGGCGATATGAGCAAGAAAAAGGTATTTATCGGCGTGGGCCACGGCGGCAGCGATCCCGGCGCGGTCGGCTATCTGGTCGAGAAGGACGTGAACCTCACGATGGCGACCGCGTGTCGCGATTTTCTGACGGCTTACGGTGTGGATGTGAAAATGTCCCGCACCAAGGACGAGGACGACACGGTGAATCAGGAGGTCGCGGAGTGCAACGCTTACGATCCGGATCTGGCCGTGGACATCCACAATAACAGTGGCGGCGGTGACGGCTTCGAGGTGTTCCACACGATTCACGGCGGCACGGGCAAGGTGCTCGCGCAGAATATCGAGAAGCACGTCAAGGCCATGGGCCAGAACAGCCGCGGCGTCAAAACCCGTCAGGGGAGCAACGGCGATTATTATGCGTTCATTCGTGAGACGGTCGCACCGGCGGTGATCTGCGAGGGCGTGTTCGTCGATACCAAGGCCGACGCCGCGCAGGCTGACACGCTGGCCGAGCAGCAGGCGTTCGGCGTGGCGTACGCGAAGGGCATCCTTGATACGCTGGGTCTGGCCTACGATGAGCCGGAGGAAGAGCCGGACGATTCGGTCGAGACCGACGAAGAGGTGCAGGCGGCGATCACCAAGGTGCAGCAAACGGCTGGCCTTGCTACGGGAACCATGCAGTACCTGCTGGCGTATAAGTACGGCACGGATCTGGTAATCAAGCTCGCGAACGCAATGAAATAACGGTGTTCAATTTGAACACGGGAAAGCCCCGGCTTAGTAGCCGGGGCCTGTTAAATAGAGCTTGATAAGAGAGTGATATCTGCCGTTCGAGACCAGGGCTAACCAATTGGCAGCGTCCACAGCGGCAGGACATCAGCGTATAGTGGGTGAAGCGATATAGAACAGCGAATGAAAGAAATACACTATTCAACAATGATTTCTTTTGGATCAAGTACTTGTTTGGAAATGAGAAACGGAGGTAGCCCAGAGTTGGTCATAAAATTAGCAATAATAGATTGAGCAAATGGGAAAAGCTGATTATAAGCTTCAATGTGGGCTTCGGGCTTTTCATCTGATGATATTTTGTCACAAGAAAAATATCCTTTCATTTTGAGGGAAATAGATAAATTAGAGGATTCGGTTTTATCTTCACCTACTCGGATATTGAAGGAAGCGATGCATCTTGTTCGATCTTCGTTGTAAGCAAGTTCAAGTTCATATTCTGTTTTAAGTTTTACTGACTGTTCAACCTCAAGGACATTTTTAAAAGTAAATTCTGTAGTTTCGTACATTTCTAAATTAAAATTTTGCATAACTTAGTACCCTCAATTTAACCTGTAAGATGTTAGGCAATTTCTATAACCATCTTTATAATTGGTATTTCTTTCTCGTGTATATGAATTTTCCGTAGATTGAATATGACTAACGGTATAAAATGATGATGTGATCTTGTCGATTTTTTGAAAGATTGGTGTAAAATACTTGTCAACAGTTTGCAACGTAGAAAGTTTTGCGTTTAGAGAAACAATCGCGTCATTAACATATTGAGTCAAACTAACGCCTTGCGATTTTGCTAATGCTACGGCTTCAGCATGCGTGGAAGGAGAAAGCCGGACCGTAAACTTTCCGCTATGTGTAGGCATTTGCGCTGGCACCAATTCCGGAATAGGAATATTAAGTGTTTTGGCTGTTTCCAACCACTCGTTTTCATTCTCCTCTAGTTGCCTAATAGCTTCTTCAAGAGTATTACCTTGACCAACACAACCTTTTAGACAGGAGCTTTCTGCCATCCAAAAAGTATGATCGTTGACTTCATAGTATTTTGTAGTATAAGGATAAATCATTAAAACTCCTCCTCTATCATGTTAAACAGATTGCATAACTGCTTAATATAAGCTTCTTGCACACACTTTCCATGTCGAGGGATGGGAATAATCGTTCCAGAAGGGATATGGGCAATTCGTATATGCTTTCCACCAGCAAGGACCGTACATCCATAGTGTTCAGATATTTTACACACTTCGTCAAACGTTAAATCGTTACGAAGTGGACGTTCAAAAAATTTATTAACCAGTTTTTGGATTTTGGACAAAGAGCAACACTCCCTTGTCGTTTTATGTGAAAATGGTATCATATATGCCACTAAAGTGTCAATAGGTTGAGAATATTTATCTGCTTTATCAGCATATTGAGAAAAGATGCTTGGATAATTACAAAACCTCTTCAACAAGTAACCGGAGGGGCTGTTTTTTCATAATTTTATTAAAATTTCACTGATAAGCAATTATCTGGCAGGATAGATATTTTGATAAAACAATAAATCTGCTCAAAACAAAAGAGACCCATAACTTGCGTTATAGTATGACTGATGTTTTGTCGTGGACGGTCATCTATCGGGAACACAGATTGCCGCACGCCTTAAGCCGCTGATCAGGACAGTTATTGACTTTAGCACCGCCAAACAGTGTAATGACGCTCTAGAGTAAGGGATTGGTTAGAGTGATGCAACACGCTTTATATCGTGTTGCATTTTCGTGTTGCATCATGCGGTTTTTGATTGTATTTTTGCGGCTCACTGTTGCAACACCACGGTATGTGCGCAACCGTTAAACTCCGCACCATATCTGAAGAAAATGAAAAACCCCCGATATTTCGGGGGTTTTGTTTGGAGCGGATGATGGGAGTCGAACCCACCTATGCAGCTTGGGAAGCTGCCGTTCTACCGATGAACTACACCCGCAAAGAGTATGTTTATTATACTGAAATAGCAGTGATTTGTCAAGAATAACTGATTGTAAACCTTTATTATTTATTAAGTTGACAATAGGATGGGTGTATGGTATACTCGTACCGAGAAACGGAAAAGGAGCATTTTTATGGAGCAGAATCAAAGATTCAATACCCGAATGTTGGTGCTCAGCGCATTGTTCACTGCGCTGGTAGCGGTCGGTGCGTTTATCCGTATACCAATCCCATTGTGGCCATTTACGCTGCAAACCTTGTTTACAACTATGGCTGGTTTGCTGCTGGGACCGCGCTATGGCACATTGGCATGCACCGCTTATATGGTGCTGGGGCTGGCAGGTCTGCCGATTTTTACGGGCGGTGGCGGACCGCAGTATATTTTCCAGCCGACCTTTGGCTGTATCATTGGATTCGCGCTTGGGGCGCTGGTGGCGGGCCTGATTGTGCAGTGTGCGTCCAAACGGAACTTCGGTACTTATGTGGTTGCCGCGCTGGTTAATATTGTGGTTATATATGTGATGGGTATGATATGGTTCTGGGGCGTCAAGGCATTTTACCTCAATGACCCTATCGGTATGTGGACTCTTTTTGTCACCTGTTTTGTACCAACCATTGGTGTGGATATCGCCAAGGCTCTTGCGGCGTCCGCGCTGGCGGCACGCTTGGTTCCTGTGGTAGGGACCTATCGCGTACCGACGGGAGCAAGTCAGTAGTGGAGCGATTGCGATAGAAAAAGTCATTACATTTGCAAAAGCGCCGTCCCAACCGGTCATAATCCGGTGGGACGGCGCTTTTTGGGAGTCTATGTGATATTATTGTGCTCCGAACTAAAACAGAGATTGCTTACGAGTTGATCGATTCAACGATTACATCCGCAAGAGACTCCAGCTCGCTGGCCTTGTCAGGCAGCAATGCGGAAGCCATGGACAGACGCTCGTTGAGTACGGTCATATTCTTAAGCTCCTCGTCGATGAACTTCTGCATCAGATCGCCTGATTTAACCGCCCACGATCCGTTCTCAATGATGGCAAAGGTGCGGTTCTGCAGGTTGAGTGCCTTCATATCCATCAGGTAATTGTGCATAACCGGATAGATACCCAGGTTATATGTGACAGATGCCAGTACAACATGGCTCAGGCGGAAAGTTTCGGAAATGAGGTAGGAAACATGGGTGTTGGAAACATCGTACAGCCAAACATTGGTGACACCCTTATCGCACAGACGGCTGGCCAGTGCCTGCGCTGCGGACTCTGTGTTGCCGTACATCGAGGCGTACACGATCATAACGCCCTTTTCTTCCGGCTCATAGCGGCTCCAGTGATCGTACTTATCGATGAAGTAACCCAAATCCTTGCGCCAGACCGGACCATGCAGCGGGCAGATAAACTTGATCTGGTCCAGAATGCCGGCAGCCTTGCCGAGCAACAACTGCACGTGAGGGCCATATTTGCCAACGATGTTGGTCAGATAACGGCGAGCATCGTCAATCCAGTCACGGTCGAAGTTGACTTCGTCCGCGAACAGCTTGCCATCCAGTGCGCCGAACGAACCGAACGCGTCAGCCGAGAACAGTACGCCATTGGTGGTATCAAAGGTGACCATAGCCTCAGGCCAGTGTACCATGGGCGCGGCAACAAAGGTTACCACATGCTTGCCGAAGCTCTGGGTATCGCCTTCCTTGACCTCGATTAATTCATGGCCGTCGATGTCAAAGCCAAACTGGCGCATGAGCATGAATGCCTTTTCGGTGGAAATCACCTTGACGGACGGATAACGAATCAGAACCTCTTCAATGGAAGCGCCGTGGTCGGGTTCCATGTGGTTGATGACCAGATAATCCAGCGAACGGCCGTCCAGCAGATGCTCGACGTTCTCCAGCAGCTGGCGGCAGGCCGACCAGTCGACGGTATCAAACAGAACGGTCTGTTCATCGAGCAGCAGATACGCGTTGTAAGACACGCCGCGCGGGATGGGGTGGATATTTTCAAACAGAGCAAGACGATGGTCGTTCGCGCCGACCCAATAGAGATCGTCCGTTACATTGCGTACGCAGTACATATATTCTCCTCCTTATTTTCCGGTCAGCCTTCAATAAACATCTCTTTGCCTTCGCCGCATTCCGGGCAAATCCAATCCTCAGGCAGCTTTTCAAACAGCGTGCCGGGAGCGATTTCGGCATCCTCGTCACCCACCTCGGGGACATATTCGTAGCCGCAGCCGCCGCAGACATAGCGCTTGCCGATCGGCTCGGGCTTGGGCACGGGCGGGCGCTTCATCTTAACCATGGGCGGTGCAGGCTGCTTTTCGCCCGTATCGAGCGCAGCGGTCAACAGCGGCAGGATTTCATTGACATCGCCTACAATGCCGTAGTCGCAATTCTTAAAGATAGGCGCATTGCCATTCTTATTGATTGCAACAATAGTAGAGGCGTCCTTGATGCCCTTAAGGTGCTGAATCGCGCCAGAAATGCCGCAGGCGATGTACAGGTTGCCCTTGAACTTCTGACCGGACATACCGACATAGCGGTCAAGCGGCACATATTTGAGCGTTTCTGCCACCGGACGAGAGGAACCGACCGCAGCGCCGGCAGCGCGCGCCAAATCCTCAATCAGCTGCATATTTTCCTTGCTGCCGATACCCTGACCAGCGGAAACCACACGCTCAGCCTGCGTAATCGGGGTGTCGATCGGGATGCCGACCGTGAAGTCGTGGCCGTCCTTCTGCAGTGCCGCAACCAGTGCTGCGACCTTCTCTTCCGAAGAGCCTTCCTTAAGAATGTTGCGCTTGCGCACGCCGGTTACCGGTGCGGGCTTCTTCGGACGGCTGGACGAGCCGCCTTCGCTCTTGGGCGGCTTGCCCAAAATATTTGCGGAGATAACGACGCGCTGAATTTCATTGGTGCCCTCATAGATCGTGGTGATCTTGGCATCGCGGTACATGCGCTCTACATCCATGCCCTTGAGGAAGCCTGTGCCGCCGAAGATCTGCAGTGCATCGTTGGTTACTTCAAGCGAAATATCGGATGCGTACATCTTGGCCATGGCAGCTTCCGTGGCGTACGGCTCGTGCGCTTCCTTCAGCTCGGCTGCGGAGTAGACCAGCATGCGAGCGCAGCGCAGCTTGGTCGCCATGTCCGCGATTTTGAACGAAAGAGCCTGCTGGAAGCCGATCGGCTTGCCGAACTGAACGCGTTCCTTTGCGTAGTCGACCGCCGCTTCGTATGCGCCCTGCGCAATACCGAGTGCCTGTGATGCAATGCCGATGCGTCCGCCGTCCAGCGTTGCCATGGCGATTTTGAAGCCCTGGCCTTCCTTGCCGAGCAGGTTTTCCTTGGGAACCTTGACATCATTGAAGATGAGTTCCGCGGTGGACGAGGAGCGGATGCCCATTTTGTCATAGTGGTCGCCGAAAGTGAAGCCTTCCCAGCCCTTTTCAACGATGAACGCGGAGATGCCGCGGGTGCCGATATCCGGCGTGGTAACCGCGAATACAACATAAGTATCCGCCTTGGGGGCGTTGGTAATGAAAATCTTGCCGCCGTTGAGCAGGTAATAGTCGCCCTTGTCAATGGCAGTGGTTTCGGTGCCGCCCGCGTCCGAGCCGGCATTGGGTTCGGTCAGGCCGAAAGCGCCGATTTTCTCGCCCTTTGCCAGCGGGACGAGGTATTTCTGCTTCTGCTCTTCCGTGCCGAACGCGAAAATTGGCCAGGAACCGAGCGATACATGGGCGGACAGGATAACGCCCGTGCCGCCGTCTACGCGCGAAAGCTCTTCTACTGCAATCGCGTAGCTCAGCACATCCAGACCGGCGCCGCCGTACTCCTTGGGGTAGGGCAGTCCCATAAAACCAAGCTCGCCCATTTTCTTGACAGCTTCCGCCGGGAATTCATTTTCTTTGTCCATGAGGAAAGCCTGTGGCTTTACCTCGGTTTCCGCAAAGGCGCGGATTTCAGCGCGCAGTTTCTCATGCGCGTCGGTAGTTCGGAACAACATGGGGAAACCTCCTTAATCAGCATTGCTTCTAAATAATATGTATTATCCTTAACTGACAACAAAAGGATACCATAAAGGTATTGTTTCAGTCAAGTGCAATTTACACAAAATTCCCAATAGAAATTTATATATAAATAAATATTCATATAAAGTGCACAAATAAAACTGACGTGATTCGACTGAATGGTCAAAAGCATCGATGGGAATAGGTAAATCAACTGGAGAGGGTAGTAGGTATTACGGACTGAAAGTAGCCTTGGGCTTCTGACATCATCTTGAGGATATGCAGGCAAGAATGAATGGCGAGATATATCCTGATGACAGGCATAAAAAGGGCAATAACATGGAAATTTTGCGATTTTTTATCATGTATTGTATAAAGGCATGCTTTGTCGTTCTTTTCTTTTTCCGGGCGCTATGTTATACTTTATCATAATAGATATGGACTGGATTGAGAGGGATTCCTATGACAAAACAACCGCAGCGAAAAAAAGCATGTGCGGAATTGAATCAGGAAAATCGTCACCGCACACGCCGCCGTCTGACCATTCGCGGCGTTCTTTCATTTTTCATTGTGCTGACCTTTGTGCGCGCGGCTTTCATGCACCGGTATGAAAATATGTTTGTCTGTGTGCTGTCGCTAGCGCTGTTCTGCGTACCGATGCTGATTGAGCGCAGTCTGGACATTGACATTCCGCCGCTGATGGAAGCGATTATTTACTGCTTCATTTTTGCTGCGGAAATTCTCGGGGAAATCAACTCGTTTTACACGATTATTCCCGGATGGGATACTATGCTGCACACCATCAACGGCTTTCTGGTTGCCGCGGTCGGTTTTGCGCTGGTGGATTTGTTTAATCGCAGCGAGCGGTTTACTTTTAAGCTGTCGCCGCTGTTTTTGGCAATTGTGGCGTTCTGCTTTTCGATGACAGTCGGCGTTTTATGGGAATTTTTCGAGTTTGGCGCGGATCAGATGCTGGGAACCGATATGCAGAAGGATTTTATTGTGCGCACCGTCAATTCGGTTTCGCTCAACCCGGACGGACTGAATACCGTGGTGCATGTGCCGATTGAGAGTCTGGTTGTCAACGGAGAGGACTGGATGCAGTTTCCGGGCGGCTATCTGGACATTGGCCTTATCGACACGATGAAGGACTTGCAGGTCAATTTTATTGGCGCGGTAGCGTTTTCAATTATTGGATATTTTTATGTAAAAACACGCGGCAAAGGCAAGCTCGCCGCGTCGCTGATTCCGATTGTGCTTGACCCGCAGAATAACGAGCAGGAAGAAAAAGGATTGAAGAAAAAGGCTCCGGACAGGGAACCAAATGCGGAGCGGCCCCGTCCAATCAATCAGAACGACGAAAAGGAGTAGTTTTCTGATGAAAAAGCAAGTGACCGCGGCGTCTCTCGCCGCGCTGGTGGCGATTTCCGCGCTGCCGATTTCTGCGTGTGCGGCCGCTATGGGAGACATGGCGCAGGCAAAAACGCCGGTGCTTAACACGACCGACCACATGCAGTATATGAATGGCTATGCGGACGGTACGTTCCGTCCGGACGCACCGATTACCCGCGCTGAGGCCTGCAAGCTGATTTCCTCTCTGCTGACCGAGTCCTCCGGCGGCGGGGATTACCTGTTCACCGATGTGCCGCAGGACGCGTGGTATGCCGCAGCAGTCGGAGAGATGACTGGCTATTCGCTCGTTAGCGGTTATGCGGACGGCACATTCCGTCCGGACGCAAACATTACGCGCGCTGAGTTTGTCACCATCCTGTCGCGCATCCCGCACGACGATATCGGAACCGAGGGCAGTTTTTCGGATGTACCCAAGACCCACTGGGCGTATGAGGCGGTGCAGACCGCGCTGGCACAGGGATGGGTTGCGGGCGACCCGTCCGGCCTGTTCCGTCCGGATGATTCGATTACCCGCGCGGAGGCTGTGACCGTACTCAATCGGATTTTAGGGCGTATGGGCGACGCAGTGATGGCGTCGACCGGCGAGGGCATCCGTGTGATGCCGGACGTGCCGGACACGCATTGGGCATATCTGGCGATGCTGGAAGCAACGACCGACCACGAATATGAGATGGCTGACAGCGTAGAGTATTGGACTTCGTATGACAAGGAGATCACCACACTGGCGGAAGGCTGGCATAATATTAACGGCTTGCTGTTTCATGTCAACGGTGCGCAGCAGTTCGATTATAATACCACGGTGGACGGTCTGGAGCTGGATCGCAATGGTCGTTACACGACCGGCTCGGAGGAGCTGGATAAGCTGCTGACGCAGGCGGTCGCGGGTGTGGTCAATGACAAGATGACGCAGATGGAGAAGCTGCGCGCGGTATATGACTACGCCAAGAAAACCTTCGGTTATCTGGGTATCGGCACGGTCGACACCACGGTGGACGGCTGGGAGATTGAGCAGGCGATCAATATGCTGACTGACAAGCGCGGCAATTGCTATTCGTGGTCGAGTGTGTTCACATACCTTGCCCGTCAGGTAGGATTCGATGCCAAGGCCATCGTCGGTACGGGCGTGTCCCCCAAGGGCAGCGAGTCCGTGCACGCATGGACGGAAATCACAATTGACGGCGTAGCTTACACCTTCGACCCGCAGATTGAGAGCGTGTATGCGGCGCGTTACGGCGAAAACTATGATCTGTTCATGAAGCAGTACGGCCAAGCCGAATGGGGCTACAAGAAGGCGGAGGAGCCGGAGCAGCCTGCTGAGCCGGAAACGCCGGAAGCGGACGCTTCTCTGGTGGCGCTGATGGATAAGATTTACGGTGATAGAAAGGATATCATGGTTGGCCAGACCGTGCTGTATAACGGCATGGGTGCGGATGGAACGACGCAGCCGCTGAGCTGGTATCTCGGCACAGAGGATGTGCAGTTTGAGGCCGGCCTTGCGTCCGAGGCCATGATTTCTTCGCAGGCACATTCGATTGTGCTGCTGCGCATGCCAGCGGGCGCGGACATGGAAGCGGCCAAGGCGAAAATCGCGGAGAGCATCGACCCGTTCAAGTGGATTTGCGTCGGTGTCAATCCGGATAAGGTACGCGTGGAGAGTAACGGCGATCTTATTTGCGTTGTGCTCGATGACCAGAACAGCGATTACTACGCAGACAATTTCCTGTCCTTCGCAGTAGCAGAATAAACCAGATGAAATGACAAACAAAAGGCGCGCAGCCGATCGGCTGCGCGCCTTTTTGCGCCTCTAAGCGGAAATTAACCCTCGCGGTTATCTTCTTTGATTTCGCCGCGGCGGAATGCCGCGAGCAGTTCTTTCAGATCGTTTATGGTCTGTTGGAGCGCATGGCCAATATCGGTTTCCCGGATGCGGATGCGGTTTTCCGAACGGTCGAACGCCATTGAGGTAGATAGGATATCCTTGTTGTCGCGGATGGCGGTTTCTTTGCCGGGGAACGGCTCGTGCGCAGTGATGTGAATACCCCACGAGTCGAATACCAGTGTGTAGCCCGCGATGCCGGTGGTCGGCTGGTAGGCGCGGCAGAAGCCGCCATCGATTACAATTAAACGGCCGCCCGCCTTGATGGGGCTTTCGCCGTCCTTGGTTTTTACCGGTACATGGCCGTTGACAATATGGCAGTGGTCGCCCTCCAGACCGAATTCCTGCAGGATGCGCACACAGGCAGCGTCCTCATTGTAGAAGGAGTAGTACGGGTTTTTCGGCTCGGCCCACGTGGATTTATCCTCGATCAGGCGGCGTTCAAAGGTGGCAATGTGGTCGCGCCCAAAGGACGGCGAGTGGCGGCCGCACCAGAGAAACCACAGGAAATCCTTGCCGAACTGCCGTTCTTTCGTGCCCTCGCGCGCATAGTAGCCTTCGCGTGCGACGGTTTCGCACCAGTCCATCAGCGCTTTGCCGGAAAGCTGCTGCCCACCAAAGGAGAATTGCAGGAATTCGCCCTTATCGTCCATCGGGATGCAGCCATGGAACAGCAAATTGCCGTTGAAGCACTTGTACAGTCCGCCTTTGGAATAGAGAAAACCAATGTGCCGCTGTAATTTTTCGCTGCGCAGGAAAGCATTTTTCAGCTGCGCCATCAGGGCGTGCTCTTCAGGGGTCAAGCGGTAAGGATCAGCCGGATCGATGGTCGGGAAGTCGCAGTCGCGCAGTTGGTATTCGCCGGTTGGCAGGGTGACCGTCCCCTTTTTAAAGTCGATTTTATCGAGCAACAGACGGTCATCCATATGGAAGGAGGGATTGCGACGGATGGTCTGCCCTTCGAGCTTGAACTGGATGACGGCAATTGCCTTGTGCATGCGCGCGGCGCGCGCGGTGTCCACGCCGGTCTGCTCGGCCGGTTCCAGCGTCTTGGGCAGGAAACAGGATACGTCGCGGCCACGGTAGGTTTCGTCCGCGAACAGCGCGAGCGGGCGCAGGCTGATGCCGTAGCCGGTCTCGATGACATCCAGATTGTTGTAGGTGATGGAGTTGCTCAAAACGGTTGCAATACAGGTGCGGCTACCGGTAGCGGCACCCATCCACAGCACGTCGTGGTTGCCCCACTGAATATCGACCGAGTGGTGTTCCATCAGCATGTCCATAATGATATCAGCGCGCGGGCCACGGTCAAAAATGTCGCCGACAATGTGCAAATGGTCGACCACCAGCCGCTTGATAAGGTTGCACATCGAGATGATAAACTCCTCCGCGCGGTCGGTTTCGATGATGGAGGAGATAACGGTGTCGAAGTAGGCTCGTTTGTTGTAAATATCGTTATTCTTGTTGAGTAGCTCGTTAATGATATCGCCATTCCAGCGCGGCAGGGCACGGCGTACCTTGGCACGCGTGTACTTGGAGGCGCACAGGCGGCAGATTTCGAGCAGACGGCTGAGTGTGATGCGATACCACTCGGCGCGGTCGGGCGAGGCCGCGACCAGTTCCTCGAGTTTTTCCTCCGGGTAGTAGATGAGCGTGGCAAGTTTGGCGCGCTCGTCGGTGGGCAGACTGTCGCGCAGCACAATGTCCACCTTTTCTCGTACTGCGCCCGAAGCGTTGTTTAGGATATGTACAAAGGCGTCCGCTTCGCCATGCAGATCGCTCATGAAGTGCTCGGTGCCTTTGGGCAGGCTGAGAATAGCCTGTAAATGGATAATTTCACTGCTGGCCGCGCGCACATTGGGATATTGCAGCGCGAGCAGGCGTAGATATTTTTGACGGTCGGTGCAGTTGTCCATAGAAAAGCTCCTCTCTGATATCTATTTTCTTTTGATACCTATTTTCTATAGTATGCCATAAAACAGAGGGAAACACAAAGGGATTTCTGTAAAATTGAAAAAAACGCCGTCTCCGGTTATGGGACGGCGGTGAGGGGGATCATTTGGGGCGCTTGGGTGTGCGGGTGCGGTCGGGCGCCCAGCCCTGTAAAGGATAACGCTGCATGGCACCGAAAATGCGATCGCGCAGGCCGGGCATGGTCTGTTCAAGGTTTTTGAGCAAATCCTTGATTTCCTGCCGCTTGGTGTTTCCGTCGGCCGGGCAGGGGTTGTGTACGATAGGCAGCGCGTGCCGCTGCGCAAACGAGCGAATGTAATACTCAGGCGTATACAGCAGCGGACGGATGAGCGTGACGCCGGTACGGTCGAGGAAGGTGACCGGCTGAAAGCATGAGATGCGCCCCTCGTAGAACAGGGAAAGCATATAGGTTTCGACGACGTCGTCAAAATGATGGCCGAGCGCGACTTTTTTGCAGCCGGCCGCGAGCGCCGCCTCGTGCAGTGCGCCGCGGCGCATCTTGGCGCAGAGCGCGCAAGGGTTTTCCTCCTTACGGATATCAAAGATGATAGGGCCGATTTGCGTCGGGATGCGGATGTAGTCCACGCCCAGCTCGTCGCACAGCGTCTGTACGGGGGAAAAGTCCATCTCGTCATAGCCCATTTCGAGCGTAATGGCGACGACTTCAAATTTCTTAGGATAAAAGGCGCGCAGCTTGGACAGCGCGACCAGCAGCGCGAGCGAATCCTTGCCGCCCGATACGCCGACGGCAATGCGGTCACCGTCCTCGATCATATGGTAATGGTCCACCGCGCGGCGGACATAAGAGAGCATTTTCTGCATAGTTTAGTCTCCGGTTTTTCGTAAAATGAAATCAAATACAATTATTTATAACAGAAAACCGGTGCGGACGCAAATGAAAAATTTGAATTAAGAGAAGAGAAAACGAGAGATTAAAAGAGAATAGAAGAGAATAGAGGAGTTCTTAGTGGATTTGAGATAAATTTTTAAAAATCCGCTTGACTTGCGCAAAACGATGTGTTTTAATAGATATGCTCGCTTAGAGCGTATGAAAATGTTGTCAAAATAATTTTTGATAGAATAAACGGAGGAAGAAAACATGTCTACTTTTATGGCTAAGGCAGAGACTGTCGAGCGTAAGTGGTACGTGCTGGACGCCGCGGGCAAGCCGCTCGGCCGCACCGCCGCTACCGCCGCCATGCTGCTGCGCGGCAAGCACAAGGCCGAGTTCACCCCCCATGTTGACTGCGGCGATTTCGTTATCGTCATCAATGCGGACAAGGCGGTTCTGACCGGCAAGAAGCTCACTCAGAAGTACTATCGTCACCACACCGGTTGGGTTGGCGGCCTGAAGGAAGTGCAGTACAAGACCCTGATGACCGAGAAGCCGGAGTTTGCAATGCAGCTGGCTGTTAAGGGTATGCTGCCGAAGAACTCTATCGGCCGTCAGTCCGCGACCCGTCTGAAGGTCTTTGCCGGCGAGAATCACAACCATCAGGCGCAGAAGCCCGAAGTTTGGGATAAGTAAGGGAGGAACTAACTGATGTATACACCTAAGAAGGCTTATTTCTATGGCACCGGCAGAAGAAAGTCCTCCGTTGCCCGCGTTCGTCTGTTCCCGGGCGGCACCGGTGAGATCAAGATCAACAACCGTACCATCGACAACTACTTCGGTCTGGAGACCTTGAAGATGGTTTGCCGTCAGCCGTTCGAAGTGACCGGCACTGCCGGCAAGTTCGATGTGGAGTGCACCGTAGCCGGCGGCGGCTTCACCGGTCAGGCGGGTGCGATCCGTCACGGCATCGCTCGTGCGCTGCTGCAGGCGGATTCCGAGCAGTACCGTCCCGCGCTCAAGGCGGCTGGTCTGCTGACCCGCGATCCGCGTATGAAGGAGCGTAAGAAGTACGGCCTCAAAGCCGCTCGTCGCGCTCCCCAGTTCTCCAAGCGCTAATTTTTCCCACTTTTCAGTACGTCTCAGGATGTCGATTTGCAGGAAAATGCACTACTTTTGGAGCAGTGCGTGGTCCTCGAAAGTGTTCCGTTTTGCTCCGTAAGGCGCAAGCAAGGAGCACACAAGGAACAAGAATGGCAAACAACGCCCATTGGTCTAATGACCGACGGGCGTTGTTTTTGTAAAATCATGCGTAGATAGCTACAGGAATGACAATTACAGCAGGGCTAGAGATCTGGGGCTTTAACTCAGGAAGATTGAATGGCTTTGTATTCGCATTCTGAAAACCAGAGAACATTCCGTCAGCAGATCAATGGGGAGAATAGATAGCGTCGTCTTTCTCAAGAGATCGATGCTTTCTGTTTCGTCCTCGCAAATTGCAATAACTTTTCCAAGAACCTTGAAATGACCACCGAGGATTTCAGAAATGCTTGAGCTCGTCAGCGAAGGACTTGATTTGCTTAACAGTCTCATTTTTCTGTTGTTTTTGCGCCTTCACCTGTGTTTTCCCGCCCAGCTGAGGTTTTTCGGCAAAAATATCAGCCATCCGGAATAAATCTACAAAAATATCCATATAGTTAATCAACGGATTTTTTTGTAGTTCTCCCTCCACTTCTATAAAATCACCAATTTTCATATTTGAAACATCAAATCCGGACTATCGTCATCCAACTTTAAAAAGGTGGCTGGTAATTCAATCTGGAAGAATTCGCGCTATAACACTGGTGGATTATACTTCCAAGATAAAAACTATATTGTAAAACCGCCGGGAGACAAGTACATGGCTGCGGTTGCAGCCGATGATGTAAAGCTTGCACTGGTTCCGGTCGCAGAAAAATCCGACTTCGTATATCAATCGGTGAATATGCGCTACAAATGTATTTTCGAGTCTGCGGTTGAGAGCAATGTGATTTCCCGTCCGCCTTGTCAGGGGATTTCATGGAAAGGCGGAAAGCCTTAAAAAGAGAGAGAAGCCCTGACGGATAAACAGAGAAAACAAAAGTATCATGAAGCAGGAGATCGTTTCGCAAGGAGCGTATCTCCTGCTTTTTTGCGTTGTGCGGCATTTCCATATTGCTCGTAGATTTTGCAGATTGCCTACACCAGTGTTTCCATTGCGTATGATCTGTTTACTCCTGATTGGATGATAGCAATAGTTCACTTTCCAACTCTTGCAAAAAGCAGTCGGCGGCTTTGGAGAAAACCTGATAGCGTTTCCATATGATCGATGCCTCTGCCTCCATTTTAGGAAACAATGGCCGGAAGGAAAGGGCACTGTTTCCGCTGACGTTGATCAGCTTGTCAAAGCAGATGGCATATCCCAGTCCCTCCTCTACCAGTAGCGACGCATTGAACACCAGATTATATGTGGCTACTACGTTCAGTTTGGTGATATCCTGTCCAAACCAGTTAGACATCGGCCAAGCATCTGTTTTTTGTGCCGATAGAATCAATGGCTTATCCCACAGATCCTGCGGCTGAATCAGACTTTTTTGGGCTAACGGAGAATCTTTGCGCATGAGTACGCCCCAGGTATCGTGAATTGGTACTTTAATGGAGCTGTAAACATTCGGGTCCACTGGGCTATATACCACACCAAAATCGATCAATCCCCGGTCTAAATGCTCCTGTACAAAGGCAGCATTTCCGCTGAGGATATGGTAGTGAATGTCGGGGTATTTTTCTTGTATGCTTTTTGCGGCTCTTGCAAAGATGCGAATCATATCGGATTCACCAGTGCCAATATAGACATCGCCGGCAATTACTTCATTGGATAGGGAAATCTCGCTTTCGGTTATTCTGACCAATTCCAAAATCTCTTCGGCCCGCTTTCGTAAAAGCATCCCTTCCTCTGTTAAAAGCACCTTGCGGGAGCCTTTTGTCCCGCGGATTAACAGTTGTTTTCCAAGTTCTTTCTCCAAGGCCTTCAACTGTGTGGAAAGGGTCGGTTGAGAAAGATGCAGCGATTCTGCTGCAGAGGAAATATTCTGCTCTCTGGCTACTGCCAAAAAATACTGCAACACACGCAGTTCCATAATCATCGCCTCCTTTTGCAAGTATACTATAAGAATATATAGGTTTCAATTATGTAAATGTATTATTTATAAGTATTTGATATAGAACTGTTTTCCAACTATAATGAGTACAGAAGGAAAAAAGCATAAAGGAGGTTTTTACCATGGAAAAGGAAATGCTCAAAGGAAAGGTTGCTATCATTACCGGCGCAAGCTATGGCATGGGACAGACAATGGCAGAGCTGTTTGCCGAGGAAGGAGCAGCCGTGGTCCTTACCGCCAGAGGAGAGGAAAAACTGGATCAGGTAGTGCAAGGCATTCGCGCAAAAGGTGGTCGCGCAGTGGGTGTTGTTGCAGATGTTTGCTCTACCGAGGACACCAAGCGGGTGTTTCAAACCGCCTTGCAAGAGTTTGGAGATGTGGATATCCTGATTAATAATGCCGGTATTGGGGAACAAAAGATGATCGACGAAACCGATGATGACTGGATGCTGTATGTGATGAACACCAATCTCGGTGGCCCCATGCGGTATATCCGTGAGGCGCTCAAAATCTTTATGCCCAAGAATGATGGCGTCATCATCAACATTTCCTCAGTCAATGGTGAGCGTCCCTTCTGCGGGGCAACCTATACTTCCACCAAGGGCGCACTGAACACCCTGACCAAGAATGTTGCCATGCGGCTGATTGACACAAATATTCGATGCAACGCCGTGGCACCCGGCGCAACGGTTACACCTGCCCACATCGCCAATAAGGCAGGGGAGCAGCCCGGCGGCGCGAAAATGCTGGAGCACAGCGGGCATTTTGTGTACTTCCCCGGCCCGGAGTGTGATCCCATGGATCAGGCGTATGCCTGTTTGTTTCTTGCCAGCAAAATGGGCCGTCATGTCAAGGGACAGGTCATTCAGGTGTGCAACGGCGCATTCCTGTAAGAAAGCAGGGGAGTGTAAAACGTATGGTACAAACCATTGCGGAACAGGATCTGATTTTGAATTTGAAAGCTGCTGGATTTGACGGGACGTTGCTCCAAGAGTTTCTTGGCTGCTGGAAAGCAGGAAAGATCATAGAGCAGCTTCAGCTGTTGTCCCAAAAACGCGCAGAACTTTTGGATCAAGTTCACAAAGAAGAAAAGCAAATCAATTGTCTGGACTATCTGGTCTATCAAATCGAAAAAGCGAAGAACTGCTGAACGATTGCCTGGCCCGATGAGGCTGAAGTCAATACTGCCTGATGAATGAAAGGAGAAAAACGATGAGTGACTATATCTGTGCCCTGAGTGAGCATGTAGAAAGAACCCATGTCCGTTATCCCAACCGGTATGGTCTGATGATTGCCGGCGATTTGTACATGGCAAAGGATATGGACAAAACAAAGCCTCAAATGACGCTGATTGTGGGCGCGCCTTATGGTGGTGTGAAAGAACAAGGCCCTTGTGTTTACGCCAACGAGTTGGCCCAGCGAGGTTTTGTGGTGTTGACCTTTGACCCTTGCTATATGGGAGAGAGTGCAGGCGAACCCCGCCATGTTTCATCCCTGGAGCTGTTCACTGAAAACTTCAGCGCTGGGGTGGATTTTCTGGGCCTTCAGCCGTTTGTAGATCGGGAGAAGATTGCTGTTCTGGGCATTTGCGGCAGCGGTGGATTTGCGCTGGCGGCTGCTCAGGCAGATACCCGTATTCAGGCGGTGGTCACTACCAGTATGTATGACATGTCGGTGGCAGCAAGGATGGGGCAGACACCAGAGCAGACTCTGGCGGCTAAGAAGGCTTTGTCGGCGCAGCGGTGGAAGGATGCGGAAAATGGATATATGCCGGAATATGTTCCCTTCTTCCCGGAAACGCCTCTGGAAAAGGTACCTGAGGGCATGGAAGAACCCAATGCCGAATGGTTCCGGTTTTACGCAGTAAAGAGGGGACATCATGAGCGTGCGCGAGGCGGGTTTACAACGACCAGCAACATTCCATTTATCAATTTCAACCTGCTCAGCCATCTGGACGAAATCAGCCCCCGACCCATTCTGTTTGTGGTGGGCGATCGGGCGCACTCCCGGTTCTTCAGCGAGGAGGCATATGCCAAGGCGCTGGAACCTAAGGAACTGTATGTGGTGGAAGACGCGGAGCATATCGATTTGTATGATCGTACAGACCGCATTCCCTTCGATAAAATCGAAGCGTTTCTCAAAAGCAACTTAAAATAAAAGGAGAAAATGCAGTATGTTAGGAAATTTCACTTATTGTAACCCAACTAAGCTGTATTTTGGAGAGGATTCCCTGAAAGGGCTGTATCAGGAACTCCCGAAGTATGGTCAGAATGTGCTGCTGGTTTACGGCGGCGGTTCCATCAAGAAAAACGGCATCTATGATGATGTTATGGCCATCCTCAAGGAATGCGGCAAGACGGTTGTAGAGGACAGCGGCGTGATGCCCAACCCCACCGTAGAAAAGCTGTATGAGGGCTGCCGAAGAGCAAGGGAAGGCAAGATAGATTTGATTCTTGCGGTAGGCGGTGGTTCGGTCTGTGACTATGCCAAGGCAGTTTCGGTGTCCACCCACTGCAAGGAAGATCCTTGGGAGAAGTATTATCTGCGCATGGAAGATGTGGATAACGAAATCATCCCGGTGGGCTGCGTACTGACTATGGTGGGTACCGGATCGGAAATGAACGGCGGCTCAGTCATCACGAATCCTGCACAGAAGCTGAAAATAGGTCATGTGTTTGGCGACAATGTCATGCCCAAATTTTCCATTCTGAATCCTGTGTACACCTATACGCTCCCGAAAGAGCAGATGGTAGCTGGTTTCTTTGATATCATGAGCCACATTCTGGAGCAGTATTTCTCCGGTGAGGACGACAACACTTCCGACTATGTGATGGAGGGATTGCTGCGCTCTCTGATTCACAGCTCCCGCATTGCTGTCAAAAATCCTACCGATTACGAGGCGCGCAGCAATATTATGTGGATTGCCACCTGGGCGCTCAATACCTTTGTTGCGAAGGGAAAAACGACGGACTGGGAAGTACATATGATTGGCCAGTCTATTGGTGCTTATACCAATGCCACTCACGGCATGACGTTATCCGCAGTATCCATTCCCTATTATCAGTTTATCATGCCTTATGGCCTACAAAAGTTTAAGCGCTATGCGGTGAATGTATGGGATGTAAACCCACAGGACAAAACCGATGAGCAGATTGCCG
Organism: Candidatus Agathobaculum pullicola; assembly: GCA_019115085.1. GTDB lineage: Bacteria > Bacillota > Clostridia > Oscillospirales > Butyricicoccaceae > Agathobaculum > Agathobaculum pullicola. The sequence continues at coordinate 22,510 of DXEF01000060.1, forward strand.
CAGAAGGCCTTTCCGCCATGGCGGCGTGGATGCGGGACATCGGACTCGTAATGAATGCGCGGGAACTGGGTGTTACGGAGGACATGCTGGACGGAATCGCGCAGGGCACTTTCCTTCTGGAAGGCGGCTACAAGGTGCTAAGCCGTGAAGATGTTATCCGCATTGTAAAGGAAAGCATGCAGTAAAAGGGAAGCGGTCGTCTATGAATATTTTGGTGCTCAATGGAAGTCCCAGACCAAACGGCAACACTGCTGCCATGGTAGATGCCTTTGCGGAAGGAGCGCGGGAAAGCGGTCATGAGGTGAATGTCGTCAATGTCTGTCAAAAGAAAATCGCCGGTTGCCTCGCCTGCGAGTATTGCCATACCAAAGGCGATGGCCGGTGCATTCAGCAGGATGATATGCAGCAGGTGTACCCTCTGCTCCAGCAGGCCGAGATGATCGTGCTGGCATCGCCTATTTATTATCACAGCTTCACGGGGCAGCTACAATGTGTCATCAACCGGATCTATGCTTTGGATAAACCGAAAAATCTCAAAAAAGCGGCGCTGATCATGAGCTCCGGCAGCAACCATGTTTATTGTGGAGCCATCTACGAATATCAGAACTCCTTTCTGAACTATCTGAAACTGGAGGATATGGGTATTTACTCTGCGTTTGACAAGGAGAACAAGTCACAGGAAAAGCTGGATGAGCTGCGGCAGTTTGGTTTGCAGCTCAAATAAAGATGCTCAGCCTCTGGAGGAAGACTGCTATGGAATACAGAATAAACCGGCGAACCGGTGATCAAATCAGTGTTTTGGGTTTTGGAACCTCATATATCGCAAATGCTACAGAAAAGGATGCTGTCGAAACCATTGAGAAAGCCTATGCGGGTGGAGTAAATTATTTTGACCTTGCAACGGCAGAGGCCAGAACCTTTTCGTATTTCGGGACGGCGCTGGGATCTGTTCGGGAAAAGGTTTTGTACCAGATTCATTTTGGTGCAGATTATTTGGCCGGTACCTATGGCTGGACAACGGATGCGGAAACCATAAAACGTAGTATCGACTGGCAGCTGAAAAACCTGAAAACAGATTATATTGACTACGGCTTCATCCACTGCATGGATGAGATTTCCGATTGGCAGGAATATCAGCAAAACGGCGCGTATCGTTTGCTGCTGGACATGAAGGAACAGGGCATGGTGCGGCATATCGGCCTGTCCTCTCATACGCCTGCAACCATTCAGACGGTTTTGGACGAGGCTTCGGTGGATGTGTTGATGTTCTCTGTCAACCCTGGTTATGATTACCAAAAGGGTGAATATGCCAAGGGATCTGTGGGTGAGCGTGCAGCCATTTACCGCCGCTGCGAAGCGGAGGGGATCGGCATTTCGGTTATGAAGCCCTTCTCCGGCGGACAGTTGCTGGATGACTCTTTATCTCCTTTCGGGCAGGCGCTGACACAATATCAATGTATGCAGTATGCGCTGGACCGTCCCGGTGTATTGACAGTATTGCCGGGTATGAGTAGCGTGGAACAGGCAGAACACCTCTTAGGATTTTTCGAGGCATCCTACGCCGAAAAAGACTATTCCCGGATTGGTTCATTCAGCCCTGCGGATGCAGTGGGCCACTGTGTCTACTGCAACCACTGTAAGCCTTGCCCTGTTGGAATTGATATTGGTTTGGTCAATAAATATTATGATCTGGCCCAAAATGGAGATTCTATGGCGGCGGAGCACTATTACGGTCTTGCTTTCCACGCGGAGGACTGCCTGCAGTGCGGACATTGCAACCATCGGTGTCCATTCCATATGGATCAGATGGCCCGTATGGGGGAGATTGCCCGTTATTTCCGTTGATGCTTAAAGAGATGAAGATAAGGATGCCAAAGAGGGCAATCTGCTTTATGCGGATTGCCCTACTTTTGTTTGGTATGAGAAAAAATATATAGGTTTGTGAAATATCATTTTCGAGTTCTTGGTGAGGTCTATTGCTATAGGAAATAATTATACATATTGATAAAGTATAAGTATTTGATATGTTTTAGAGTAGATATTATACTGTACTTAGGGTGCCATAGTTGTTGACGATCTTGTAAAAACGCTCGGCATTATATCTTCTAAGCTGGAAGATGTGATGTGTGGAGGGGCAATGTTGACGATACGGCAAAAGGTCAAGGTATCGAATATTCTGACGGTGTTTATCCCGATGGTGTTTACCGCTTTGGTAAGTGCGCAGGTTTACATTGCCACCTGTTTGTCTCAATGAAACAGGACTTCTCAGACTCAAAAACAATTTAATAGTTCACCTTAGAAAAAGTTTACCTTTGTGTTAATGGAATGTTATCGGCGCGCTGTAAACTGATTCCAGAACGAAGGAAGGAGCATACAGCATGAGATATATAAGGTTGATGGCGATGATGCTGTCAGCTGGTTTGTTGGTGCTATCATCGGTCGGGTGTCATAGAACAAATACTGCTGTGGATGCAGAGAGACAGAATTCGCAGAAGGCAGAAACAGCGGGAGCAATAGACTTGCCTTTTCCGGATGAAACGATTATGGAATTGGAAGAGGGCCTCTCCATGGTAGCTTTTCATGGGAATGACGGATTTGAAGATTTTCTGGCGCAGGGCGGTGCATCGGATGACAATGAGGTGGTCCGGTTTCTCGTTGACAATCTGGGGGGAGAACCTTCTGGGACTGCTGTTTGGAGGAAACCCCTTTGGTTGCAGCACTCTGAAGGCCGACGGCGAAAATGGTGAGGTCTTATTTGGACGAAACTTTGACTGGAACGCATGCGACGCCTCGATTGTTTTATCCGCTCCGGAAAGCGGGTACGCCCCCATCTCTACGGTAAACCGGGATTTCATCGATCAGTCCGGCGTTTCCGTGGGAAGGCTGCCGGACAACATCCAGGCTCTTATCAGTGTGTATGCACCCCTTGACGGCATGAATGAGGCAGGTCTGACTGTGTGAGTTAATATGATCCAAGACGGGGCTGCTATCGACCAGAATACAGATAAGTCGGATCTGACCACTACCACGGCCATTCGACTTTTACCCAATCAGGCAGCTAATGTGGAAGAAGTGTTAGAACTTTTGGGGCGGTACGACATGTACGGTTCTATGGGCATGATGATCCATTTTGCCATTGCAGACGCGGCTGGCGGAAGTGTGGTGGTGGAATATGTAAACAATGAAATGGTTGTAGCGGAAACACAGGTTGTAACAAATTTTTATCTCTCTGAGGGTGAGAAATACGGAATGGGAACGGAACAGTCCCATACGCGCGATGAGATATTGATGGATCTGCTTTCCCGGCAAAGCCCCTTTACCATGGAAGATATGCGGGATGCAATGAGCAGCGTGAGCAAGTGGAATTTTGTAGAGTTTGAATCTACGGAATGGAGTATCGTGTTTGATCTGACAAACGGAATTGCCCAGTACTATCACAGAGGAAATTACAATGTCAGTTATTCGTTTGAGATTGGAGGCGCAGGCGCATGAACTTGTAAAAACTTTGTGGCAGCTATATCGGCTCAAACGCAATGTAAGGAAAAGCAAGAGCGAAATGAAAGTGCTTCAAGAGCGCAAACTGCGTCAAATGCTTCGCCATGCGTATAAGCACTCTGCGTATTGCAGAAGAGGTTTTCAAGCGCTCGGCATTGGCCGCAAGATCTGGATACAATGCCTCTGCCCTGTTTCCACATAATTGATAAAAAACACTGCTATCCCATTTTGATGAACTGGTCACGGTATCCGATTTGACGCAGGATGGTATCCGGTCATTTGACAAGAAAGGCATGGTGGACAGAAAGCCATATCTCGGAAGATATCATGTGGTCCATTCCTCGGGAAGCACGGGAAAGCTGGGATACTTTGCCTATAACCCGGAAGCATGGAGGTATATGCTGCTGGGCATCACCCGTGCGGCTTTGTGGGATATGTCCATGGGGGAAATTGTAAAATTCTCCTGACCCGTCTCAGAATCGTATATATCGCGGACACTGATGGACGTTATGGCGGCGCGATGGCGGTTGGTGACGGCATTGACGGTGTGGGTGCACGACAGATGTATTTGGATACTATGTGATCCTCTCCCACTTCAAAGGCCACTCTATGGCGGGCTTTGGCGGCGCGATTAAAAACATTTCCATTGGCATCGCCTCCAGCGCCGGGAAAGCCCATATCCACAGCGGCGGCACAGGGGGCAGCATGTGGGGCGGCGATCAAGACGCTTTTCTGGAGTCCATGGCGGAGGCGGGGAAATCTGTTGCGGATGCCTTGGACGGGAATATACTGTATATCAATGTCATGAACCGGCTTTCCGTGGACTGTGACTGTGATGGAAGCCCTGCGGAACCGGATATGCACGATATCGGTATTCTTGCCTCCTATGATCCTGTGGCACTGGATCAGGCATGTGTGGATCTGGTCTATGCGGCAGAGGACGGCGGCGCTCTGATCAACCGGATCGAAAGCCGAAACGGGGTGCATACGCTGGAGCACGCGGAAGCAATTGGTTTAGGCAGCCGAACTTATGATCTTGTGCGCATCGACTCTTGAACAGATCGCAAAGAAAGAGGGGGTTGAGCGCAATATGGCGCGGCTTTTCTGCGGACAATCGCATTGATCTGATCAATTTGAGCGGAACAGGCCGGGATACAGCGCTATGTTTGGATTCCGGAAATGGGAGAGTATACCGTACTGGTGGATTTGATGGTCAACTACAAGATTGGGAAAAAGACTATGCTGTGCTTTTTGGATGCGTCCATTTGTGCGCCCGATGTCGAGAACCATCTGCATGAGGCGCACTCGTCCGGTACCGTTTATCGCAACGGAAATAGGAACCGGTCAATGATCTGCGTCTATGAACATTGGGGGCAACGCTGTAGACAAGCAATGTGGCTGAAACCTTGGGGAGATGGAGGGCGTTAAACTCATCTATCCGGTTCCCAATGAATAGAATCACGTTTTAGATAAGACGCCTCACACGAGCAGCCAGAAAGGAGAAGGCATGATGCTATATGTTCTGCGGCGGGAATTTATTTACATATGGTACTATTTTGAGCTTCAGCTTCGGCAAATTCTTCCCTACTGGCTGCTGGGTATTCTGATCGGCTCCATTGTCTCCGTGTTTGTCGGGGACAAGATTCATCGTTTGGTTCAATCCCTGAGTAACCAAAAACTCGGCGTGCTGGGGGTTGTGCCTGCAAGCATTTTAGGAATTGCATCTCCGCTGTGCATGTATGGAACGATCCCGCTTGCAGCATCTTTTTCCAAAAGCGGCATTCGGGACGATTGGTTGGCTGCATTTATGATGAGTTCCATTCTGCTAAATCCACAACTGATTGTATACAGCACGGCTCTGGGGACTACTGCCTTGACAGTACGGATTGTTTCCTGCCTTTTGTGCGGTATCGCTGCCGGGATCTTGGTGCACCTTTTCTGTCAAAATACATCGTTTTTTGATTTTTCAGGTTTTGCAGAGCGCAAAAGCCGAGACACCCACCCCAATCTATTTATTCGTCTGTTAAAAAATATAGGGCGCAATTTTAAAGCAACAGGCCCGTGGTTCCTGTTCGGAGTACTTCTGGCATCTCTGTTCCAGCGATATGTTCCTGCGCATAATTTTGCGCAGCTATTCGGTTCCAACGAGGGTTTTGGGATTTTAATGTCCGCCACCATCGGTGTTCCTCTTTACGCCTGTGGCGGCGGAACAATCCCATTGCTCCAGCAATGGCTTTGGAACGGGATGAGTATGGGGAGCGCAGCGGCCTTTATGATTACAGGGCCTGCAACAAAAATTACGAATCTTGGTGCATTAAAGATTGTACTGGGAATCAAGGGGTTTATTCTGTACATGGGATTTGTTATGGCGTTCTCCCTTTTGTGTGGGGAGATAGTGGATTTCTTATCATCCGAGGCAGCCCTTGCACCCGGCGGTTGATACGGTGTCAATGATGGAGGTCCATAAGGTCACAAAACAATTGAAATTTGATGCACCAGCCAACAAGGCAGCACTAAGTACCATACAAGACGCTGCATGGCTGGTAAGCAATATGAAGAAAGTGGCGGTGTAAAGCGCAGCGGTTTGTATGATAGACTGATGGCGCGGTTAAAGGACTTTTGGAGTCTTTGCGTTGGGTGGTGCATAGCCCAATCACCGGGTTAGCACAGCCGACAAGGATTTATAGGGAGAAGCGGCGTTGATGCGCTGCTTCTCTTCTTTGATGAATGGCATTCGATGGAAGGGACTTATGCGAGTCATCATAATGGAAGGTACAAAATTGACCAAGGAGCGAAGCAAGCCTGGGTCTACAAATTTACCAATACTGCTTCCAGTTTGCCGGAGCAGGAACAAAACATTTTTGATTGTGCAAGCACCGATGGCAGGCGAAGCAGGTAGAGGATATCGTAAACAAGAAATAGTAAAGCGAAAGGAAGCCATCAAGGGTCAGGATAAACGATCTGCGCCCTTGACGGCTTCCTGCGTATTGCGGCATCCCTAATGGATACGCATTTTTATTTTGTTCAATGCTACCGAGGGAGATAGCGGGGGATGAACGGACGAATGATCCAAATTGGTTTACATAGGTTTCGGTTATTTTAGGGCGTGTGCATGATTGGTGAACGCAACCAAATCACTATTATATTTGGTGCGGATAGCTATATCGGTATAAATTAAAGCATATTCCGGCAGCTTGTGGTGCATCAGATACTCATAGAGCAGAAACGGGGGGTGATAGCCCTGCTCAAAGGCTTCTTGATCGAGTACAATGTTCAAACTGTCCGATTGCAGCAAACGCATATTGGGTTCGTTTAGATCGTAGGCAATAATTTTGACTTTGCCTTTTCGGCCTTCCTCCTCTATCGTCTGGCAGACACCTTCCTGCCCGTTTGATGCAACATAGATGCCAATCAGATCGGGATTCTCACGCAGAGCGTGCTGTGTAATCTCGTGTGCATAATCATCCCTATCAAAGCAAGGCTGAAACGGCATGATACGCAAATTATGTGAGTTTTGCTGATTTGGTGTATCCAAAAATCCGTTTAGCCGATTGTTATGTGCAGTATTGTTCAGGTGTCCGGTGAGCGGAAGTACCTTGCTGGCATCGGGGAGCATTTGGCACATCAGGCCGGCTGCTGTTTGCCCGGCACGGTAATTATCCATGCCGATAAAACAGATTCGTTTGCTGCCGGGAAGGTCGGAATTCAAAGTGATCACAGGGATGCCTTGCTCATATAGTCCGTTGATGCACTGACGCAGCTCGGCGGTGTTGTTTGGCGAGATCGCAAGACCTTGTATACCCAGTGAAGTCAATTCTTCAATACCCTCCAGAACAAGCTCTTCATCCAGTCCGCGCAGCTCGCGGATAATCAATTCCACACCGGATACACGCAACTCCTCCGCTGCACGGCGAAGCCCTTCTAGAACAATCTGCATGGTTGGCGTTTCGGCAGACTGCAGAATGGCGCCGATTTTAAAGTCACGCTTTGTCCTGACCAATGCTTGCCCCACCAGATTGGGTTTATAGCCCAATTGAGTATACCACATTGCAACGATTATGCAATCATCCGCGTGCATTTTCGCCATGCCATGCCGCACATTTTTGCTGCGCGGTATTTTGTCCAAGATTACATATAATTGCACGCGGCTGCACGCGACTGATTCTGTTTTTCCGTCAATACAATAAAGCGGCAGTTGGCATTTGTCCGCTTATCACGAAAAAATTAGTGTTAGTTTTTAATTAGAAACAAATCAAGCAGTTACTTGCAATGAAAACAGAATTTGCTTGGCACACAGAAAACTCAAAAGTCATCTTATCTGACGCGTTCTCGTGAACGCGATGATACAATCATTTCGAAGAAGAAAACAAGCGCTAAACGCAAGCAAACCCAATCCAAGTTAGTGCGGTCCGCCAAGCTGCAGCCCAAAAACAGTATTTACAAGTTTTTATCACAGTATGGAGGTATTTCTCATGGAACTCAAAGATCGCAGTCATCGGATGTGGCATGATCGGCCGCGAACATATCGAGCGTATTCAGAACCGCATTCGCGGCGCAGAGGTTGTCGCTGTGTGCGATGTATTCGAGGAAGGCGTGAAGAAGGGCGCCGAAATTTCGGGTGGTAACGTCAAGGTTTACACAGACTTCAACACAGCCATCAACGACCCGGATGTTAATGCGGTCGTTGTCACTACACCGGGCGCGTTCCACAAGGACCCGGTCATCGCAGCAATTCAGGCCGGCAAGCCGGTATTCAGCGAAAAGCCGCTGGTCAATACCGCAGCAGGCTGCAAGGCAGTCGTCGACGCGGAGATGGCATCTGGTAAGCATCTGGTACAGGTTGGCTTCATGCGCCGCTATGACCGTGGTTACAAGCGGGTCAAGGAGCTGATCGATTCGGGCGAGTTCGGCGCGCCGATGGCGTTGCGCCCGATTACACCACTGCGATGGCTGTCACCGATACGGCGACCCACGAGATTGACGTGCTGCCGTGGCTGGTTGGTGACGAATGGGACGAAGTGCAGTGCATCATGCCCAAGACCTCTTCTAAGGCGCATGAGGGTCTGAAGGATCCGCAGATCATGATTATGAAGACCAAGAGCAGCATTGTCAACGTACTCGAAGTCAACGTCAACTGTGGTTTTGGCTATGATATCAACTGCGAGGTTGTGTGTGAAAACGGCGTCATTCACTTGCCGTGTCCTTCCTTCCCGACCGTGCGGTATGCCAATAATGTTTCCACCAAGGTTGAGGATAACTGGATTCTGCGCTTTATTGACTCCTATGACGTGAGATTCAGGACTGGGTCAATCATGCCGTCAAGGGTGAAACCGGAGGATCCTCCGCCTGGGCGGTTACGTCGCGTCCATCACTGCGGATGCGCTGGTAAAGAGTCAGACATCGGGCAAGCCTGAGGAGGTCGTTACTGGCGGCACCCCGTATTTCCACAAAAAGTAAGACCTGAAAGCAGAAAATATAATGAAAATCGGTTTTAATGAAGGCTGTAACCGTTTCTGCGAGAACCATTCCGTACTCGAGGATCTTGACCTGTGCGAAAAGTACGGTTTCGACTACATCGATATCCAGTCCGAGTGCCTTGATCGTGAGATTGCGGCGGGTAAGTACACGATTGACGATCTGGCGGCATGGTTTGCCGACCCGTCTCACAAGCTGCGTATGTTGTCCTATAACGCGCTGATCTTCTTCAACATGAAGCAGACATAGGCGGAAAAAGATGCGGTGATGGCTAAGCTCGATCAAATTATTGCGGACTGCCTCAAGTTGCAGTGCAAGATGATTGCTGTTGTGCCGTCCATGGATTTGACTGTGCCAGCAACGCTGGATGAGATTCGCGCAGATGCGGTTGCAGTGCTCCGTGAAATGGTCAAGAAGGTTGAACTGCATGGCATCAAGCTATCCATTGAGTTCTGCGGCTGTCCGACCATGTCGATCAACCGTTTTGAGGATGCTTATGCGATTGTACAGGAAGTCAATCATCCGCTCGTCGGCATCACGCTCGACCAGTATCACTTCCACGCAATGGCATCTTCGTTTGAGGCGCTTGAAAAAGCGGACGGAAAGAAGATTTTTGTCTGGCATCTCAACGGCATGGAGAATATGCCTTGCGGTGCGGCGTATAACAATGATGAGAAGCGTCTGTGGCCGGGTGAGCCGGGCGACTGCTTGGATCACAAGCGCTATGCAGACACGCTCAAGAAGATCGGTTTTGAGGGCGATGTCTCCACGATGGAGGTGTTCCGTCCGGACTACTATAAGCTTTCCAATGAGGAGAACATCAAGAAGGCTGCGGAAGTCACGCGCGCGCATGTCGAAAAATATTGGTAACAGCTCTTTTTATCTTTCTATTATTCTCCTATTCAATACAAGGCAGGCGTATCGGATATGATACGCCTGCCTTGTTTGTCAGAGGTGGTCACATGCGTGGACGGTTCACTATACCGGATATTTGCGGAACAGACCGGGGGATATGCCTACGTGCTTGAGGAAGCTGTGGCTGAAATTCTCCTCGCTATTATAGTCGGTGACATACGCAATCTCCCCTACTGACTGTTTGGTTGAAGTGAGAAGATATTTTGCTTTGTCGATGCGGCGCAGCACGATGTATTCATAGGGTGAATAACCGGTGCGCGCCTTAAACTGCCGTGAAAAGTGTGATGGACTCAGGTTGACTGCTGCTGCAACATCCTGCACACTGATCGGCTCGCACAGGCGCTGGTTCATAAAACGGATCGATTGCGCAATGCGGTCGCTGCCATCCGAGATGCGCTCACCCTCACCCAGCAGCAACAGGCATAGCACCCGATGAAGCAGCTGCGAGCAGGCAGCCTCGTTCGGACGTTCGCCTGCGGCGCAGCCATCGAGCAGCGTGCGGAGTGTTTGTGCAAGCTGGGTGGCCGCGTCCGATGCAAAGCATTGTGGGCCGCCATGCGCCTGCAAAATGCGTCGATAAAACACGCGTATATTCAGCCCGTTAAACAGCGGCCAGATAAACTCCAGTCCATCCGACGCGGTGTACTTATACGGCTGGCGGCAGTCGAACAGCACAACCGGTCCTGCCGCCGCAAGGACCGGCATGCCGGACAACTCAAGTTCCATTGCACCGCTCCGAATAACAAACAGCATGATATTTCGGTTGTGATCGCCCTCCATCGCAATTTCCGAGCGATGGCTGAAAGAATACCTGCTGTCACAAAAGTAATGTCCACAGCGTAGTTGGATAGTAAAAAGGTCTCGTGCAAACGAAGATGGGGTGAAAAAGTATCGTTCTGACGTTTGATGAATGCCTGATCCTGAAATCAGCATAATGCACACTTCTTTTATTTATCGCATCAGACTGCGATGGAATACGCTAGAATAAATAGCAGGATTTCGCAGGTTTATGGTGGATTGCATCATTGGAAAACCGTATCTTGTGCCGTATAATAAGACCATCGAAAGGGCCCGAAAACAAAATCAACCACATCCGGCAAGGAGGCATCCCATATGAAAATCGCATTTGACGTGGACGTGCTGGCCAAGCAGATGTCCGTCAACGATTATGTTTACAAGGTAGCTGACTGAGGTTATCAATATATCGAGCAGTCCCCGCATCCGCGTATTAACCCGTTCTACAAGCATCCGTTGTTCTCCAAGGAGTGCGAGGAGGAGTATCGTCGCGCTCTGCGCGAGACTGTCGTAGAGATCTGGTTTACCGCTGGTCCGATCCGACAGAGGAGCAGCGCCAGCATGCGGTTGCAAACTGGAAGCGCATGATTGAGATTGCAGTCAACATGCGCGTGCCGGTCATCAACACCGAGTTCTCGGGCGATCCGAATCAGCAGGAGATCTGCAATGGTATGTTCTATAAGTCGATGGAGGAGCTGCTGCCCATGATTGAGCGCGAAGGCTTGCGCGTAGAGATTCAGTCCCATCCATAGGACTTCTGCGAGCTGAACGACGAGACCTGTGATATGGATTTCGCCGATAAGCAGCTCAAGCCCGACGCACCCAAGGTCGGCGGTGACAATATTATCTGTGTGTCCTATTTCGGCTTCCCTGAAAAGATGGATAAGCAGGCTCCCGAAGCGTTTGCGCGCATCAAAAAAGAACTTCTCTAACTTATATCACTTTTTCTTTCCTATTTTCCATCGGGTGAAACCTGAAACGCAAAAAGAGCGGGCAGCCGCTCTTTTTGTGCTTTATGATGGTATAAAGCAATTTGACGGCAACCGCGGCGATAATCAGGGGGAGGCAGCGGAGCCTATATGGAGAGGTTGTTTGCAGTCCGGTCCAATGGGATTGCATCGGTAGCACATGGCCTCTTGAAAATACATAGCAGAGCCGCCCGGCGGATGGCTTTATGGTGTCATTTGCGGGGAAAACTTGCCCGGACAGCTTGAAAATGTAGGTTTGTCAAACATATTGGACAGAGAACTCTAAAGGAGAAAGCCAACCCAGAGGCCTCATAGGAAAGTTGTTGGAGCGGCGGTTATGGACGGCAAGCTGCTTGGCAAAGTCGTTCAGCGAGTAAAAGCTGTGGCAGGAGTAAAACCACTTCTGATCCTCCCGGTGGCTGCGCTCCACCTTGCCGTTGTGACGGGGTGTATAGGGGCGGATAAGTTTGTGGCGGATGCCCAGTCTGACAGCGGTGGCCTCAAAGAGGGTGGGTAGATCCCGCCTGCTGTTGGAAAAGCGGTTGGTGAACTCAAAGCCGTTGTCCGTCTGGACACATTCCACGCGGATGCCCCGTCGGGCATACCACTTAACCAGCTTTTTCAGGAAATCGGCGGAAGAATATGTGCTCTGCTCCGGGTAAGCAGCCAGAAAGCGCAGGCGAGTGAACTCGTCTATGGCGGTATACTGAAACAGGCGCAGCTCCAGGTCTACAATGCACTTACGGGGCACCACCTTTACATCCACCTAAACACGCTGGCCTGGATAGGTCATCTGCTCGTAAGGCTTTGGTTTATACACTTTTTTCTTTGAAGCAGCAGGAAATAGCTCCAATTTGCGCATGACTCGGAACAAACTCTCCGGACGCCGAGTATAACCCCGTAGCCGCAGCCGGTGCCACAGCTCCACCATACCAAGGTTGGGATTGCGGCGGCGCATATCGCGGATTAGTTTTATTTCTGCATCTGTGTGCTGGTTAGGATGGCTGTGCGGGCGTCTGGACTGGCAAGCCAGAGACTGCACCGTCCCATTTCAACG
>DXEF01000061.1 GCA_019115085.1 Candidatus Agathobaculum pullicola
TCATATAGTGCGTGTCAATGGTGACGAGGGTACACCTGTTCCCATTCCGAACACAGTAGTTAAGCTCGTTTACGGTGACAATACTTGGCTGGCGACGGCCCGGAAAGATAACTCGATGCGCACATGGATAACGCCGGTTCATCAGAACCGGCGTTTATTTTTTGTTAAGATTCTTTGTGTTTCCCCAATTCATATACTTTCTATGGTATAATAGATTGATTTTTGTTTATAGGGGAAATGCAATGAATAAGATTTTAAAGGAAAAAATTGTAGAGGCATTATCGTCTGTTTTACCAATTACGTTGATTGTGTTGCTGCTAAGTATCACAATAACGCCGATGCCAGTCGGAACTTTGGTCTTATATCTGGTCGGCGCGGTGTTGCTGATTGTCGGTATGGCATTCTTTTCGCTTGGAACGGATGTCTCTATGACACCAATGGGAGAAGGTATCGGTGCGCAATTACCGCGTACAAAAAATTTGATAGCGGTTGTGGGTATCACATTTGTCATTGGCGTGCTGATTACCATTGCAGAACCGGATTTACAAGTTTTGGCGGAACAGGTTCCGTCCATTCCCAATGCCGTATTGATTTGGACGGTTGCTATTGGTGTAGGCCTATTTTTTGTGCTGGCAATGCTGCGCACTCTGTTCAAAATTCGATTGGCATCCTTGTTGATTGTATTTTATATCGGTGTTTTGATATTATCCGCATTTGTACCGAATGAATTTGTTTCGGTAGCATTTGATTCCGGTGGCGTAACGACCGGCCCGATTACCGTGCCGTTTATTATGGCCTTGGGTATCGGTCTGGCTTCCATTCGAGGCGACCGGGATGCACAGGATGATAGCTTTGGCTTGGTAGCGCTGTGCAGCATTGGTCCGATTCTGGCGGTGTTGCTGCTCGGTATTTTCTATAGAGGCGGTGATCCGGGCTATACTGCTGTAACGGTGCCGGAGGTGGAAGACACCAAGCAGGTGGCGATGCTGTTTGCGCATAGCCTGCCGGAGTATGTACATGAAGTGTTATCTGCTCTAATTCCGATCATTCTATTCTGTGCAGTCTTTCAGTTGTTGTTTCGCCGCTTTCATCGGATGCAGCTAAAAAAAATCGGAATTGGTTTCGGATATACCTTTTTCGGCCTTGCGCTGTTTTTGACCGGCGTGAATGTTGGCTTTATGCCCGTAGGTCATTTTCTGGGAAAACAGTTGGCACAAAGCGGACACAGCTGGATGCTGGTGCCGCTGGGCATGCTGATCGGCTATTTTTTGGTGACGGCAGAGCCGGCAGTGCATGTGCTGAACCGTCAGGTAGAGAATATCACCAATGGCGGAGTTTCTCAGCGTGCAATGATGCATAGCCTGTCTATCGGCGTTGCCAGTTCGGTCGGTCTTTCCATGCTGCGTGTGCTGACCGGGATTTCTGTATATTGGATCGTCATTCCCGGCTATCTGCTGGCGCTTGGTTTGACGTTTTTTGTCCCAAAGATTTTTACCGGTATTGCGTTTGACTCGGGCGGCGTTGCATCCGGCCCGATGACTTCCACATTCCTCCTGCCGTTTGCAATGGGAGCGTGCGAGGCTTTGGGCGGTAATGTTTTGACGGATGCGTTCGGTATTGTGGCGATGGTTGCAATGACACCGTTGCTGACAATTCAAATTCTCGGTTTATTGTATCATCAAAAGCTGCGGCGGACAGATGAAGCAGCACAATCCGCGGCAGAGGAAGAGGAAGAAGTTATCGTTCTGGAAGAGGAGGATCAGCATGGGTGAGTATCAGCCGCAGATGACAGCGCACAGTGCGGTGGAATTGCTGATATCTGTTGTGGATGTATCGCAAAGTGAAAAGGTGCTCCGTCTGTACCGCGATACTCATGTGCTCGTGGATTTTGTCTGCATGGCACATGGCACGGCCAAAACCGAAATGCTGGATTTGCTCGGCATTGGCGAAACGGCTAAGGCGATTGTTTTTTGTTTGACGGATCGGGAGCGGGCGTGTCTGCTGCTGGAAAAGTTGGGCCATGATTTGCAAATGCGTTATCCGGGCAAGGGCATTGCCTTTACTGTTCCGATTAGCGGAATCGGTATGCGATGGCACAAGGTGTTGACGCAAACAGATATTGAAAGCGAGGAGGCGGAGAGTATGAGCAAATCAGAGCGAGCCTGTGGATTGGACGCAGTTGTCGTGGTAATGGAGCGGGGATATACGAATGTCGCCATGGATGCGGCGCGTAAGGCAGGCGCGCGTGGTGGAACTGTGATAGCTGCGCGTGGTATCGCGGAGGATGAAGTCAAGCGATTTTTCGGTATTGAGATTCAAGCGGAAAAGGAAATTGTTTTTCTGGTTGTACGCAGTGAGGAGCGGCAGGAAATTATGACAGCGCTGATGAAGGCGGTCGGTATGAATACACGCAGCCACGGGCTGGTGCTTTCCGTCCCGTTGTCGGACGCAATCGGCCTAGCGGATTAAAGAAAATCAAGGTAAACGGAAGGAGGCGCAGCAGTGGAGCGGCGGCTCTTTCTGTTTGCAGATTACGGGGCTGTGAGGCGTTTGAGCAAGCATGTGCGGTTTGTGTAGCGTACACTATATCTTGTGTTGGATTAAAAATGGAAAAGAATGGTTTGCATTGCATTTATCGACAAGATGTACACAAAATTTTCCACAGAAGAAGAGTTATGCACAGAACCGTCGATTGTTGTCCACAGAGAAAATGCCGAATTTTCAGAGAAAGCGACAAGAAAAATATTTTGATTATCACAATTTTTCCAAAAACCCGGTTTCCACTTGACAGCCCGCTCTATGAGCGGTAAAATATATAGCACAGGCACAAGATATGGTGCGGAAAACTACAATAATCCACGAAATTTTGTGATCGCCGCAAGGTGGTCTTTGTATGAGAGAGGAAGCAGAACTTATGATTCAGCAGATCGTCAAACGCGACGGGCGTAATGCCCCTTTTGAGATTGACAAGATTGCGGGTGCGATCTTCCGCGCGGCGCAGGCTTCCGGCGGACAGGATTACGACATGGCGCGCGGTCTGGCTGAACAGGTGAAAAAGACGCTGGAAGAGGCTGTAGGAGAGCAAATTCCCACAGTGGAACAGATACAAGATACGGTAGAGAAGGTTCTGATCGAAAGCGGACATGCCCGCACCGCAAAAAAGTATATTCTTTATCGTAATGAGCGCACCCGTGTGCGCGAGATGAACACCCGGCTGATGAAGGTGTATGAGGATTTAACCTTTCAGTCCTCGCTGGAAAATGACGTAAAGCGTGAGAATGCCAATATCGACGGCGATACAGCAATGGGTACCATGCTCAAGTATGGTTCCGAGGGTGCAAAGCAGTTTTATGAGATGTTTATCCTCGACCCGGCGCACGCCAATGCGCATCGGGAGGGTGATATCCATATCCACGATTTGGATTTTCTGACACTCACCACAACCTGCTGTCAGATAGACCTGCTTAAGCTGTTTGACGGCGGTTTTTCCACCGGTCATGGATTTTTGCGTGAACCGAACGATATTCGCTCGTATGCGGCGCTGGCATGTATCGCCATTCAGTCCAATCAGAACGATCAGCACGGCGGCCAGTCGGTCCCGAATTTTGATTACTCGATGGCTCCGGGCATTCGCAAGACGTTCCGCAAGCTGTTTTGCAGCAATCTGGCCAAAGCGCTTGAGGTGTTCGGTGGGGATGAAAACAATGAGGTCGATGCGGCTGCGCTGACCGAACGGGTTGAGCAGCAGACTGGCAAATGGGCTTGCCTTGCCGGAAACAACGGTTATGACGAAGCAATGGCGGCGGCGCTGGGCGAAATACTGGACGAGCAGGCGGTACAGAAATGTATGCACTTTGCCCGTAAGTATGCGGACAAGGAAACACGCAAGAGCGCCTATCAGGCGATGGAGGCGCTGGTACATAATCTGAATACCATGCATTCGCGTGCAGGTGCGCAGATTCCGTTCTCCTCGCTCAACTACGGCACGGACACCTCGCCCGAAGGCCGTTTGGTTATTGAACAGCTGCTGCTGGCAACCGAAGCTGGTTTGGGCAATGGAGAAACGCCGATTTTCCCGATTCACATTTTCAAGGTGAAAGAGGGCGTCAACTATAACGAGGGGGAGCCAAACTACGACCTGTTCAAGCTGGCATGCCGCGTTTCCGCAAAAAGGATGTTCCCCAATTTTTCCTTTCTGGACGCGCCGTTCAATAAGCAATATTACAAGCCAGGCCATCCGGAAACCGAATGTTCTTATATGGGATGCCGTACGCGCGTCATCGGTAACCACTTTGATCCAACCCGTGAAATTGTCAACGGCCGCGGCAATCTGTCTTTTACCTCGATTAATCTGCCGCGCATTGCAATTCGCAGCCACGGCGATATCGACTGGTTTTTTGAGGATCTGGACCGCAAGATTGATTTGGTCATAGAGCAGCTCTTGGCGCGTTTCCGCATCCAGTCGGCCAAAAAAGTGCGCAACTATCCGTTCCTGATGGGCGAGGGCGTTTGGATGGATTCGGACAAGCTCGGTCCGGATGATACGGTTGGCGAGGTGCTCAAGCATGGCACGCTGACGCTGGGCTTTATTGGCCTGGCAGAGACGCTCAAATCGCTGATCGGCAAGCACCATGGAGAAAGCGATGAAGCGCAGAATCTTGGTCTGGAGATTGTCGGACATATGCGGGAGCGTATGGATCAGGCAAGTGAAAAATACGGCCTGAACTTCTCTTTGATTGCAACCCCGGCAGAAGGCTTGTCCGGTCGCTTTGTCAAAATTGACCGAGAGAAGTATGGACGCATTGAGGGCGTGACCGACCGTGATTATTACACCAATTCATTTCATGTCCCGGTCTATTATCCCATCCCTGCATTTGAGAAAATTATGCGCGAAGGGCCGTATCATGAATTGACCAATGGCGGACATATCAGCTATATCGAGCTGGACGGCGATCCGACGCAGAATCTGGAAGCGTTTGAAGCAGTCGTGCGTGCCATGAAGGAAGCGGGTATCGGTTACGGCGCAATCAACCATCCGATTGACCGCGACCCGGTTTGCGGTTATACCGGCATTATCGGTGAAACCTGCCCGCGCTGCGGACGACATGAGGGAGAGGGCGTGCCGCTTTCCAAGCTGCAAAAGCTGGGACTTTATAAGCATTTGAACAGTATGACGCTTGGTTATCACGGCGATCCCGCCGAGGAGGCCGATCGTCTGCCCAATACATTGAAAATTGTTAAAGAATGAGAAAGGAAGCGTTTTGATGATGGAAAAGAAGGAAATGCAGGAGCAGTTAATCGGCGAGGGCGTGGGCTTTGAGCGTATCCGCCGTATTACGGGCTATTTAGTCGGTACGCTGGATCGCTTCAATAATGCCAAGCGCGCAGAGGAGCATGACCGCGTCAAGCACACGGTTTCCTGCTGCTCGCTGGAGGAGGAGCACACCGCGTGATGGAAGGCACCATGCGCATTGCGGGTACAGTCGGGGAGTCCATTGTGGATGGCCCCGGCTTCCGCTATACACTGTTCACACAGGGCTGTCCGCACCATTGTCCCGGCTGCCATAATCTGCAAACACATGATTTTGCAGGCGGCAAGGACATGGAGTTGGACACATTGCTGCGCGATATGTGCAGCAATCCGCTGGTCAAAGGCGTGACGTTTTCGGGCGGTGAGCCGTTTTGTCAGCCCGAGCCGCTGTATCGACTGGCAGTGGAGCTAAAGGCAAGGGGAAAGCACCTGATGGCGTATTCTGGCTATACGTTCGAGCAGCTGTTGGAGCTGCCGGATCCGTTTGTGAAAAAGCTGTTGGGACAGCTGGATCTGCTGGTGGACGGGCCGTTTGTGGAAGCCGAGCGCAATCTTGAATTGCGTTTTCGCGGCAGTGCGAATCAACGTGTGCTGGATGTGCCTGCTTCTCTGGCAGCAAATGCACCTGTGTGGGCGGAGCAGTACCGATAAGGGAAGCTGAAACGGAAAGGCCGCTATCAAGCGGCCTTTTTATCTTCTCACGCGATAGGTCTGCGTGAGAGAAAGAAAAGGGGAAACCGGATGAATGATGAATTGACCGCGCAGGACATCGCAATGATGCAGAAGGAGCTGGACCACCGCAAGCTGGAATTGATGCCCGAACTGATTGAGGAGGTCAAGCGAACGCGCGCGTTTGGCGACTTGAGCGAGAATTTTGAGTATAAGGCGGCCAAACAAGCGCAGAATCGCAACCGCAGCCGCATCCGTTATCTGGAGCGTATGATCAAATCAGCGCGTGTGATTGAGGATCGTGCCGCAGCAGATGAGGTCGGGTTGTTTGACAAGGTGGAGTTGTATTTTGAGGAGGATGACGAAACCGAAACCATACAGGTGGTTACGACCGTGCGATGTGACCCGTTGCAGGGACGCATCAGCCGTGAGGCACCGCTGGGGAAAGCCCTGCTGGGCAGAAAGCAGGGAGATCGTGTTTCCGTGATGACCGAGGATGGCGACACCTATACGGTAGTGATTCGCTCGATCTGTAAGCAGGCAGATGACGGGACAGGCTCTATTTTATAAGAAAAACAGCAGCTGATGATAAAATCAGCTGCTGTTTTTTCATTGCAAAAGCAAGTTATGGTGCGGTTTCATCCATGTCGTCAGTCTGGTCGGCCTCTGCATTTAACGTGGCGAAAAACGCTGTGGGCTCCACTGCACATATCACATGCGGCAGCTTTTTTCCACGATATGCTCTTGTGAATCGACCAACCGGTTTCATGCCACAAGCTGCTGCAACGTGAAGGGATGCGATGTTATCTGGGCGGATTAGGGCAAGCACACGCGATGCACCCAGTTTTTCAAACGCAAAGGTGAGCGCAGCGCGGGCACATTCCACTCCATAACCTTGTCTCCACAGGTCGCGTCGCACGATATAACCCAATCCGAGTGCAGTGGTATCAGCGTCAAGACGTTCAACCAATGGCCCAGCCAATGCGACCAACGCGCCGGTTTCCCGGTCAATACCGGCAAAATACCCGCACTGATCCTCGCGGTAGCGACGTAGCATATCCGCGATCCAATCGATGACTTCCTCATAGGAAAAGCCATGTTCCCAGGCGTACATCGTCTGTTTATCTTGAAGGAGCGGGGCGACAAGGGAAAAGTCGTTTGCGCGCAGACGGCGGAAACGCAGACGCTTGGATTCCATTTCATAATGCTGAAATTCCATTTGATTGCTCCTATAGAAACGGTGCAGCATGACGCCGCACCGTTGTTGATATTCTGGGATTTACTTGGTGCCGAAGATGCGGTCGCCGGCATCACCCAGACCGGGGACAATATAGCCGTGGTCATTGAGTTTTTGGTCAATGGCCGCTACGAAAATATCTACATCCGGATGCGCTTTCTCAACGGCTTCAATGCCTTCAGGCGCTGCAATGAGGTTCATCAGCTTAATGTGTTTGACGCCGCGGCGCTTGAGTCCGTCGATGGCGGCAATAGCAGAGCCGCCGGTTGCAAGCATCGGGTCGAGCAGCAGCACGTCGCGCTCCTCGATGTCACTGGGCAGCTTGCAGTAATACTCAATCGGCTGCAGGCTTTCGGGGTCACGGTACAGGCCGATATGGCCGACCTTGGCGGCCGGAATCATTTCCAGCATGCCTTCCACCATACCGAGACCGGCGCGCAGAATGGGAACCAGCGCAATCTTTTTGCCGGAAATAACCTGTACGCGCGCTTCTGCCAGCGGCGTCTCAATCGAAATCTCCTTGAGCGGCAGATCGCGGGTTGCCTCGTAACACATCAGCATGGCGATTTCGCGCGTCGCTTCGCGGAACTCCTTTACGCCGGTGGTTTTATCGCGCATCAGGCTGAGCTTATGCTTGATTAGCGGGTGATCCATTTCATGAACGGTAGCCATAATCGTTTGTCTCCTTTAATGTAGATTCGGTGCATTGCCGGAAAGCCGTTTCATACGTTCGCGTTCGGCCTGCGGACGGCGCAGGTAAAAGGCGTCCAGCTCTTGTGGGGAGCAGGTTTTACCTGCCTGTAATAACGGCAGGGCAACGGCGGCAACGCCGTAGCCAGTGGGGTAACGCAGCTCGGGCGGTGCGAGGCGCAGGCCGGTACATTTTTCCCTAAGGGTATTATAACATAGTTCGGCTCCGTCTCCAACCAGAAAATACGCTGTATCGCCGATTTCTTCCGCAAGGTCGGTCAGTTTGACAGCGCGGTCCTCACACAAGCGGCTGGGCAATCCGTTTTCGATGGAAAACAGCGCGTTATAGACCTGTCCTGCGCGTGCGTCCATCACGCAGCAGAGGCGACCGTCGAGCGCGTGTGCGCCGTATGCCATCGCTTCCAGCGTGGATACGCCGATGCACGGCTTGTCCGCGCCAAGCGCCAGCCCCTTGACGGTTGCCACGCCGATGCGCACCCCGGTGAACGACCCCGGGCCGTGCGCCACGGCAATGGCATCTACTTCGTCGAGCGTCAGCCCGCAATTTTGCAGCAGGCCTTCTACCATCGGCAGCAGCGTGCGCGAATGGGTCAGCCCGCAGTTTTGAAAAGATTGCGCGATGAGTTTTTCGTCCTCGGTCAGCGCTACCGAGGCGCTGACCGAGGAGGATTCCAGTGCAAGAATTTTCATGCGCGTACCTCCCCAATGGTGATGCGCCGATCATTCGGCCCATTTTCATATGCAATGTGTACGGTTTTGTATTGTGCCGGTAAGATATCAGCCGCGTTTTCGCTCCATTCTATCAAAACGATGCGGCTGCCGTCCAAGTATTCTTCAAAGCCGATTTCAAAAAGCGCTTCGCTGTCCAGAATACGGTACAGGTCAAAATGCGCTACACGGCCGCTGGGTGTGTCATATTCGTTGGCGATGGCAAAAGTCGGGCTGGTGACTCGTCCTTGATAGCCGAGTCCATGCAGCACGCCGCGGGTGAACGCGGTTTTGCCCGCACCGAGGTCGCCGGAGAAGGCGACAACATCGCCCGGTTGCAGCGATGCGGCATAATTTGCGCCCAAGGCTTCGGTTTCCTCGGGCGAGTGGGTGATATATTCCATTGAAACACCTTTTCTTGTGGATTCTGGCTTTATCATATCATGGACGAGCACAAATAGCAAGGTGCGCGCTCAGGGCAGCATATCAGCGGTCAGCGTCTTGATGACTTCGCCCGCCAGAATCATACCGGCAACCGGCGGCACAAAGGATACGCTGCCGGGCACGGCGCGGCCTGCGGTACCTTTTTGTTCCTCCGAGGGCAGGGGGGTGCGGGCCTCTTCCTTAGAGTAAACCACTTTGAGACGGCGGATGCGACGCTTTTTACATTCGAGCCGAATGACGCGTGCGAGCGGGCAGACCGAGGTCTTATAAATGTCCGCGACCTCGAAGCGTGTCGGGTCGAGCTTGTTGCCTGTGCCCATTGAGCAGATAAGCGGCACACCCAGCCGGTCACATTCCGAAATCAGATGCAATTTCGCGGTGACGGTGTCGATGGCATCAATGATATAATCGAATTGCGTCAAATCAAGCGTGCTGTCCGGCGTGTAAAACTGTTGCAGCGCGTGTACGGTGCAGCGCGGATTGATGTCTGCGATGCGTTCACGCATGACTTCGATCTTGGCTTGTCCGGTGGTCGAAACAAGTGCAATCAATTGGCGGTTGCGGTTGGTCAGAGAGACCGTGTCGTTGTCTATCAGTGTCAGTTCACCAACGCCTGCGCGGGCCAGCGCTTCACAAGCGAACGAGCCGACACCGCCGATACCAAAAACCGCGACATGCGACGAAGCCAGTTTTTGCAGCGCATCCGCGCCGAGCAGCAGCTCTTCACGGGAAAATTCATGCAGCATAATTGAAAACCTCTCAATAAAGTATGGTCAGAGTATAGCACAGACCGTTTGCGTGGGCAAGCGGGGGCAGAAAGTGGAAAACAAAACGGATGACTGTCGCGGGGCGCAAAATCCGCCCGTCGAGGTCGGATTTTGTGAGGCTCCGGCCGACTGGGGCAGTCGGCCTAATCACACGCCCGAAAAAATATGCCATCGGCATGTTTTTTTACCGGGCTTTCGCGCCTCACCAGTCGCGTATTACCAAAAAGAAAACGCCTGTCTATGACAGGCGTTTTCTTTTTGGAGCGGCTGACGAGGCTCGAACTCGCTACCTCCACCTTGGCAAGGTGGCGCTCTACCAGATGAGCTACAGCCGCATATATTTGGTGCCTCCGGGCGGAATCGAACCACCGACACGGGGATTTTCAGTCC
>DXEF01000062.1 GCA_019115085.1 Candidatus Agathobaculum pullicola
TCATATAGTGCGTGTCAATGGTGACGAGGGTACACCTGTTCCCATTCCGAACACAGTAGTTAAGCTCGTTTACGGTGACAATACTTGGCTGGCGACGGCCCGGAAAGATAACTCGATGCGCACATGGATAAAGCAGCAACTTCGGTTGCTGCTTTTTGCATATGGAGGTTAAAATGTATCAGTACATATTATTTGATTTGGATGGCACGCTGACTGATCCGCGTGAGGGGATTACGAAATCGGTGCAGTATGCACTTGCAAAAATGGGGATTGAGGAGCCGGATTTGACTTCGTTGGAGCATTTCATCGGGCCTCCGCTGTATGATGAGTTTCGGCGTTGTTATGAATTTGATGATGCGCAGGCGAAACAGGCTGTCGCGGCATATCGAGAGCGATTTTCAGTAACCGGCTGGAAGGAGAATTTGCTGTTGGACGGCGTGCCGGACATGCTGCGGTCGTTGCGCTCAGCCGGGAAAACATTGGCTATTGCATCCTCAAAGCCGAAAGTGTTTGTCGAAAAAATATTAAATTATTTTGATATTGCCCCGTATTTTGCCGCGGTATCCGGCGCAACACTGGACGGCAGTATCAGTACAAAGGCGCAGGTTGTGGAGCAGGCGCTTCAATTGCTATCGGTTTCGGACAAAAGCAAGGCAGTGCTGGTTGGAGATCGAAAACATGATGTGGAGGGCGCACAATCATGCGGTATCGATTGTGTGGGCGTGACGTTTGGCTTCGGTGGGTTTCAGGAATTGCAGCAGGCGGGAGCAACACATATTGTACAAAATTGGTCCCAGCTGCTGCATGTTCTGGACAATTGATGTACGTAAATACGGTTCAGTGCGGCAAAAGCCGTCGTCGAATTCCGTTTGGATATGTCCAAGTATTTTTGTGGGATTCGACGGCGCAAAGCAAATGCTCTGTTCTTTACCGCGGGCTGCAACTGTGATACAATAAGAAATATGATGTATTCCATTATATTTCTGACAAATTACGGACATAGAAAGAGCCGCTCTTGCGGATTGTGACGGAGGAATTGTCATGCTCCAATATCGATTGCCTGTGCTGGCGGTGCGGAATGTAGAAATTTCTAAAAAGTTTTATCACGATTTGTTTGACCAAACTATTGCGCTCGACCTTGGCCGCAATGTCACCTTTTCCGGAGGGGTTGCCATTCAGGAAGATTTTGACCAATTGGTTGATATTCCTAAGTGTACGGTACTGCACCAGTCGAACAATATGGAATTGTATTTTGAAGTGGATGACTTTGATGCTTTTTTGGAGAAACTCCATGATTTTCTGGATGTGGAACTGGTGCATCCACCCAAAATGCACGAGTGGCATCAGCGGGTGGTGCGGCTCTATGATCCGGACTGGCACATGGTTGAGGTCGGAGAATCTATGGAGGTTGTCGCACGCCGCTTATTGCGTGAAGGTTATGATGTTCTGCAAACCGCGCAGATAATTCAGCATCCGGTAGAGTTTGTGGAACAGTGCAGGAAAGGTATGGAGTAGCCTATGTATGAATTTCAACCGGAGTTTGTTCGCTGTGGCGACGCCCGGATTGCTTACTACGATGCAGGACGTGGAAAGCCGTTGATTCTGCTGCACGGAAATGGGGAGGACAGCTCCTATTGGAAGGCACAGATTCCGGAATTTATCCGTTTTTTTCGTGTGATTGCGGTGGATAGCCGAGGGCACGGCGCGTCGGAAGCTGGAACGCGTGGTTTATCGTTTGAGCTGATGGCGCAGGATTTGAAAACGCTTTTGGATACGCTCGGCATCAAAAAAGCGTATGTTCTTGGTTTTTCGGATGGCGGCAATCTGGCGATCAAGTTTGCGCTGATGTTTCCCGCGTATGTCGACAAGCTGATTTTGAACGGTGCAAATGTGGAAATGTTCGCGGGAATGAAGCCGTATTTTCAGATGCCGGTTTGCGCCGCTTACGGTGCGCTGCGCGTATTGGGAAAGTTCAGCCAGCGGGCGGCGCGCAAGCGTGATGTGTTCGGCCTGATGGTTTATCCATACGGCGTCGTGATGGACGATTTGAAAAAGCTAACTATGCCAACAATGATTATTGTGGGAGAGCATGATATTGTGCGCGACAGCCAGACAAAGGAAATGGCCGCGCACATTCCGCATTGCCGGGTGGAAATCTTTCGCGACGGGGATCATTTTGTCGCAGCGAAGCAGCCGTCCCGCTTTAATCGTACAGTTGTGGAATTTTTACTAGGGAGATAAGGAAAATGCAGTTTATCAAGGCGGGCCAGACCGCAGAAAGCAATATTTTTAATCGGCTGGACGAGAGAAAACGCGCGCTGATTGCCGGTGGCGCAGATGTGATCAACCTGTCCATCGGTACGCCCGATTTTCAGCCGGACGTACATGTGATGCAGGCGGTGAGCGAGGCTGCGCGCAAACCGGAGCAGTATAAGTATTCTTTGACCGAAACGCCGGAGCTGATCGCAGCGGTGCAGGACTGGTATCGTCGCCGGTATGAGGTTTCGCTGGAGGCGGATGAAATCATGGCCGTCGGTGGTTCGCAGGAAGGCATTGCGCATATCGGTTTTGCTTTCGCGGGGCACAATGACCTCATTCTTGCGCCCGATCCGGGATACCCCATTTTCTCGTTCGGCCCGATGATGACCGGCGCGACGGTCGGCCTGTATCCGCTCCGTGCGGAAAACAATTGGCAGCTGGATTTTGCCGATATTCCAGAAGATATCGCCGAGCGCGCCAAGGCAATCGTGGTATCCTATCCGAATAACCCGACGACTGCGGTGGCAAACCGTGCGTTTTACGAAAAATTGGTCACTTTTGCACGGGATCACAATATTATTGTAGTGCACGATAACGCGTATTCGGATCTGATGCTCAACGGAGAGAAAGGGCTTTCCTTTCTGTCCATTCCGGGGGCGAAAGAGGTGGGGATCGAGTTTAACTCGCTGTCCAAAACTTACAACCTGACCGGTATGCGCGTATCGTTTGCATTGGGCAATCGAGAGGTAATTGCGCGCTTCCGTGCGTTTCGCTCTCAGATTGACTATGGCATGTTTTACCCGATTCAGGCAGGTGCGGTTGCAGCCCTGACCGGTCCGCAGGATATCGTCCGTCGCAATCGGGAAGGCTACATGGCGCGGCGCGATGCGCTGTGCGGCGGGCTGCGCCGCATCGGTTGGGATGTGCCGGATGCGCAAGGCACGATGTTTGTCTGGGCAAAAATTCCGGAACGGTTCGCCTCCTCGGTGGACTTTGTGCTGGAGCTGATGGAAAAGACCGGCGTTATCTGTGTGCCGGGCAGCTCGTTTGGCGCGCAAGGTGAAGGCTATGTGCGGTTTGCGCTGGTTGTGCCGCCGGAGCGGATGGAAGAGGCTGTGCGCCGTATCGACGAAAGCGGGATTCTGCGCGGGTGAGGTAATGCTATGAAAATCACGCATATCGCACTATATACCAATGATCTTACGCGGATACGCGTGTTTTATGAAACGTATTTTGGCGGTGTCGCAGGTGCGCTATACCATAATCCCCAAACCGGTCTACAAACCTATTTTTTGTCCTTTGCGGACGGTGCGCGTCTGGAGCTAATGACGCGGCCGCAGCTAAAGCCCGCCGCAGACGGCATGCGTGTCGGCTGGGCGCATCTGGCGTTTCAGGTCGGCTCGCGCGCGGAGGTAGATGCGCTGAGCGCACGGCTGCGGGCGGACGGTTATGCTGTTGTCAGCGGTCCGCGCGTGACAGGTGATGGATACTATGAAAGCTGCATACTGGACCCGGATGGGAACACAGTAGAAATTACAGCATAAAAGGAGCAATTATGAAGCTGATTTCTTGGAATGTAAACGGCCTGCGCGCGTGCGTGGGCAAAGGCTTTTTTGAGTTTCTCGCGGCGGAGCAGCCGGATATGATGTGCTTGCAGGAGACAAAGCTGCAGCCTGAGCAGGCGCCGCAGGTTGAGGGGTATCACGAATACTGGAACTCGGCGGAGAAAAAAGGCTATTCGGGCGTGGCGCTTTTCAGCAAGAACGAGCCGAAGTCCGTAACCTATGGTCTGGGCATTGACGAGCATGACCATGAGGGGCGTGTTATCACCGCGGATTACGGCGAATTTTATCTGGTGACGGTCTATACGCCCAACTCGCAGGATGAGCTGAAGCGTCTGGACTACCGCATGCAGTGGGAGACGGATTTCCGTGCTTACCTGCAAAAGCTGGACGCGGACAAGCCGGTCATTGTGTGCGGGGATATGAACGTCGCACACAAGGAAATTGATTTGAAAAATCCCAAGACCAACCGCCGTAATGCGGGCTTTACCGACGAGGAGCGCGAAAAGATGACCGAGCTGCTTGAGGCTGGGTTTACCGACACGTTTCGTCACTTTTATCCGGATGCAACCGGCGCCTATTCGTGGTGGAGCTACCGCTTTAAGGCGCGCGAAAAAAATGCCGGGTGGCGCATCGACTATTTTCTGGTGTCTGACCGCTTTATCGAGCGGGTCAAGGATGCACGCATTTTAAGTGATGTATTTGGCTCGGACCACTGTCCGGTCTTGATTGAAATTGAGTGAGAGCCAGAATTGCAGGCAAAAGAAAAACAGACTGTGAAGCATTTCGCAGTCTGTTTTTTTATATGGTTTGTTATCCGCCGAGCAGGCCGCTCAGTGCAATCATCGACGGGATGGTAAGGGCGGATAAAATGGTGGAAACAGCCACCGCGCGCGTGGAAAACAGATAGTCCGTGCCGTATACCTGACCAAACATCGAGCAGGCTATGGCGACCGGCGCGGCGGCGCTGATCAGCATGGTATTACGCAATATACTGTCAATCGGGAGCAGCAGGAAAATTGCCAGCGTAATCAGTGGCAGAATGAGCAAGCGCAGCGCGGTGATCTCATATACCTGCTTGTCCTGAAAACAGGCGCGCAGGTCACATTGCGCGAGAAACGCACCCAGAATAATCATGGCGACCGGCGTGTTGAGCGACGCCAGATAGGAAACGCAGGTCGCGGGAATCTGAGGCAAATCGAGGGGCGTCAGGAAAAAGACAAGCCCGATGGCGAGTGAGACTGTGGCAGGATTAAATAGGGCGTTACGCAGCTTTTGCGCCCGCGTAGTATCGCGGCACAGCTGGGAAACGCCGTAGCTCCAAAGCAGTACATTGTTAACCGCAATAAACGCGGAACCGAGAAACAAGCCATAGGAGCCGTAGAGTGCGTCCAGAAGCGGCAGCGCCATAAAGCCGCAGTTGGTAAACACTACGCACATGCGCTTATCGGCAAAATTTTTGTGCGGCCCGTTGGCACGAAACAGGAAATGTCCAACAGCTATGGACAGTCCCATGGCAATGACAGTACAGCCTGCCGCGGCTAATAAATCCATGCCGAGCGCAGGATCGAATTGGCGCTGAAACGAATCGATAATAACGCAGGGCGCGACGATGCGCGTCAGGATAAGCGATAGCTGGCCGGCTCCGTCATTGTTGAGGTATTTCAGACGAACACATACAAAACCGACTGCCATCAGCAGAAACATCACGATAATCTGTGAAACTAAGATTTGAATATTCTCCAGCAAAATGAATTCCCTCCGATCTCCAATTTTATAATCATAAAACAATGGCGGAGCTTTTGTCAATGCAAAAGGCATGTTTGCTTGTTCTCTGGCATAAAATGGGGTGAAAGGGTGGTTGGCTGTGAAAAAAATGATTTGCGCCGCCATACTGGGCGGAATGCTGCTGGTGCAGGCGGCGGCACTGCCGGAAATGGGGGCGCTCAATGCCAAGTCCGCCGCACTATATGCGGCCAATGGGCAGGAACTGTTTGCGTATAATGCCGATGAGCAGCTGCAGCCGGCATCGGTCACCAAAATCATGACGATGCTGCTGACAATGGAGGCGCTCGAGCGCGGTGAAGTGACGCTGGATACCATGATCACGGGAAGTGAATACGCCTGTTCGATGGGCGGGACTCAGGTCTGGCTGGAACCGGGCGAACAGATGTCGCTCAATGATATGCTCAAAGCAATTGTGGTTGGCTCGGCAAACGATTGTGCAGTAGCGGTGGCAGAGCACCTTGCCGGTACGGAGGCGGCGTTTGTCGAGCGCATGAACCAGCGCGCCACGGAGCTGGGCTGCACCAATACGCAGTTTATCAATGCCAACGGATTGGACGGCATGGGGCAGAAAACCATGACATCAGCGCGTGATATTGCGCTCATTTCCTGTGAGCTGCTGCGGCACCCTAAAATTTTAGAGTACACCGGTATCTGGATGGACAGCATCCGCGGCGGAAAGTTTTCGTTGGCCAATACGAATAAAATGCTCAAAAGCTATCCGGGACTGACCGGGCTGAAAACGGGGTACATTTCCGAAGCTGGCTTTTGCATTTCCGCCAGCGCCGAGCGGGACGGACTCAGTTTGGTCGCGGTGGTGATGGCGGCGCCGACCAAGGAAACCCGTATGGCGGACGCATCCGCACTGCTCAATTACGGCTTTGCCAACTTCACAGTCTATACGCCGCCGGATGATTTGCTGCAGCCGGTTCCGGTGCAGCTGGGCAACGCGGACTTTGTGCAGCCGGTCTTGCAGAATGACCAGTCGATTGTAGTGGAAAAGGAAAAAGCAGCGCAGTTGGAAACGCAATTGGATTTGCCGGAGGCCCTGCAGGCGCCGATTACAGCAGGCCAGCAGATTGGGCAGCTGACGGTGACGAGCGGAGGCGAGACCCTGCTGCAGCTTCCGATCACGGCAGCAGAAGAGGTGGCGGCGCGGAGCGTTCCGGGACTGCTGATCGAATTCATGGGAAAGCTGGTCGGCGGCGGCGCGGCGTGATATGGACAAAATGACGGAAAGTTTGCAAATCAGGCTTGAGGTTTGGGGCAAACTATGGTACACTAAAAACAACCTCAAAGGTTGGGAGGATATAAAACTATGGTAAAACTGATTATTGGCGGCACTGGCTCTGGTAAGACCAAAGAATTGATTGATCAGGTCAACGCTGCGGTACAAGAAGAAAAGGGAAGCGTGGTTTGCATTTCGCGCGGCAACAAGTTGACTTTTGATATTTCGCATGATGCGCGACTGATTGATGCAACCGATTACCCGATCAAGGATTATGCAAGCCTGCTTGGATTCCTGTGCGGTATTCACGCCGGTAACTATGATATTACGCGCGTGTTCATTGACGGCCTGTATAAAATCACCGGCGTCAAGGACGTGGCAAAGGCAGAGGAGTTCCTCAACATGCTCGATGAGTTCTCCTCGCAGCACAGCGTGAACTTTACGGTTTCCCTCAGCGAGGAGCCGTCTGCCGCGACCGAGGGCATGAAGCGTTTTCTGTAAGTAAATACTTAGCAGTTACGGCAATGAGATAAAAGCAGCGAGTATTTCGCTGCTTTTTCCCTTTTCTGTTGGGTATAGACGTCAACAGGGGGGAATGATACTGTGGCAGTGCAATTGGAAAATATACATTATTTGATGAAATTTGCATTATACGCACCGTTTTTTGAAGAATAATTGTTGAATATAGACGATGAATAAAAGAGGATGATTTTTTTTAGAGATTTCTGATAAAAAGTGTTTCACTTTTTTGTATAGTTAGGTATAATAAGAACGATATGTTGGAGGGACAGCTATGCCTGTTTGGCGTAGCTGTGCTCGCAATATCAAATCGGTAGCAGGGGGAATGCGGTTGAGTCAAAAAAAAGAACATTGGAGTGTGCTGCGCTACCTGATTTATTTCAGTCAGGTTGGGTTTACAGTCGTCACACCGCCGGTACTCTGTTGTTTTGTAGCGCTTTGGCTTCGGAACCGATTTGATTGGGGAAACGGTGTGGTGATTTTCGGAATCCTGCTCGGAATAGCGGTTGCAGCCTGCGGACTGCGGGATTTCCTGCGGTTTACCGAGCGAAAAGCCAGAGAAAGCGAAAGAAAGGAGAAGCTGCCGTGACGGGAAAGCAAATCGTGCGGGAGGAATCGGCTCGGATGCTGCGTGGCGTCGTGCCGCTGACGCTCATTGCCTTCGGTATTTTTGTGCTGGCCGGTTGTGAAGCGTGGCGGGCGGGCATCAGCCTGATGCTGGGCGCGGCCTATGCGCTGGTCTTATTTCGCATGATTGGCAACAATGTTGCCAAAGCCGCCCTGTTCCCACCGGATCAGGCGACCCGCATCGTGCGGCGCGGCTATTTTTTCCGCTATGTGCTGACCGGTCTTGCGGTGTTTGCGGCTATTAAAGCGCCGTTTATCCATCCGTTGGCCGCAGTACTTCCGCTCTTCTTTCCGAAAGTGATTTTACTCTGGTATAACGTAGTTCAGAGGAAAGGAGGTTAGACGGTGAATGTTGAAATAAACGGCCCACAGGTACTGGGATATTTGTTCGGTAATCCCAACCTGCCCATCACGGAAACCATGCGAAATGCGTGGATTGTGATGGCGTTTATCCTGTTCCTGTGTATTTTCCTGACCCGGCGCATGGAAAAAATCCCGAAGGGAAAACAGGCGCTGGCGGAAAAGGCTGTCATTATGATTGACAATCTGGTCGAGAGCACCATGGGACAGGGATGCCGGGCGTTTTCGCCTTATATTGCAACGCTGCTGATGAGCTCGCTGTTTGGCTCGCTGGCGTCGCTGTTCTGGATGCGTCCGGTAACGGCCGACCTGAATACGACGCTGGGCTGGGCGTTGATCACGTTCATCCTGATCACGTTCAACAAGATCAAGTACGGCGGCATTGGCGGCTATCTGAAGGGCTTCCTGGAGCCTGTCTTTGTGATGGCGCCGCTTAATGTGCTCAGCGAAGTGGCCACCCCGGTTTCCATGTCCTTCCGTCATTTCGGCAATATGGCGGGCGGCCTTGTCATTTCGACACTGATCATGGGCGCGCTGGAGGTTCTGTCCAATGCGGTTCTGGGCTTTCTGCCCGTGCCGCTGTTGCAGATCGGCTTGCCCGGTATCCTTTCGGTGTACTTTGACTGCTTCACTGCTTGTATGCAGGCATTCATCTTCAGTATGCTGACCATGGCTTATGTAGGTGATGCGCGCGGCAGCAGCTGACGCACAAGGTACGGCAATCAATAACCGAATCCATTCTCAAATTTTGAACAACAACATTTTCAGGAGGAAAAAAGTATGGATCCCAAAGCATTTGTAGCAGGCATGTCCGCCCTCGGCGCCGGTATGGCGATGATCGCAGGTCTTGGCCCTGGTATTGGTGAAGGTTACACCGCCGGTCAGGCGTGTGCCGCCATCGGCCGCCAGCCGGAAGCGCAGGGCGATATTACCCGTACCATGATTCTCGGTATCGCTATGGCCGAGTCCACCGGTATTTACGCGCTGGTTGTCGCGCTGATTCTTCTGTTTGCCAACCCGTTCGTCGGCCAGTTCTAAGCGGTCTGGTCATTGCAGGATGAACGGAATCATCTTCCGTTTGGGAAGGAGGTAAAACAGTGCCGGATATATTCCAGTCCTTTGTTTATATCAACTGGTGGAATATCCTTGTGACGATGTGCAATACGCTCATTACGTTTGCCATCATCAAGAAATTCTTGTTTAAACCGGTGCGCAAGATGCTTGCCGCGCGCGAGGAAGAAGTGCAGGCGATGTACGGAAACGCGGAAAAGGCGCAGACCGAGGCCGAGAAGATGCGCAGCGAATACACCGAGCGTCTGGCCAAGGCCAAGGAGGAAGCGGCCGAGATTGTCGGCTCCGCTACCCGTCGCGCGACTGTGCGCAGCGAGGAAATCCTCAAGGAGTCCTCGCAGCAGGCCGCTGCCATGATGAAGAAGGCAGAGAGCACCATTGAGCAGGAGCGCAAGAAGGCGATGAACGAGCTTAAGGACGAGGTCGCCAGCCTTTCTGTCATGATCGCCTCCAAGGTCGTCGAGCGCGATGTTAAGGAAGCCGATCACGAGCGCTTCATCGAAGAGTTCATCGACAAGGTGGGGTGAGCGCAGGTGGCTGATATTGTAAGCGAGCGCTATGCGCTCAGCCTGTACGAGGTGGCAGCCGACGAGAAAAAGGAAAAAGCCTATCTCGACGAGCTGACCGCGGTCTGTGAGGTGTTCGGTCAGCAGCCGGATTTCCTCAAGCTGCTGTTGACGCCGTCCATCGCGCTGGAGGATAAGCAAAATGTTTTGCGCAAGGCGTTTGAAGGGCGAATTGAGCCTTTTCTGCTCAATTTCCTGATGCTGATTACGGAAAAAGGCCGTATCGGCCTGATTCAAGATATGTGTCAGGCATATAAAGAGCAGTATTACTTTGAAAACGGCATCGTGGAAGTGCACGCCATCACGGCAAAGCCAATGAGCGAAGCACTGACCGAAAAGCTGAAAGCCAAAATGAGCGCCGTAACCGGGAAACAGGTGGTGCTCAAAACGTCGGTGGATGAAAGCATCCTCGGCGGCATTGTCGTCAAGCTCGGTAACGAGCAGTTCGACACCAGCCTGCGCACTCGCTTGAGCGAGATTGCCGCACGGCTGACCAATACTATCGCGTAAGGAAGTAGGTGACTTTATGGAATTACGCCCCGAAGAGATTAGCAATATTATCAAAGAGCAGATCACGCACTACCAGAGCCAGATCAAGCTGGCCGACGTCGGTACGGTTGTTACCGTCGGCGACGGCATCGCACATGTTCACGGTCTGGAAAACTGTATGTCCGGCGAGCTGCTCGAATTTCCGGGCGGCGTATACGGCATGGCGCAGAACCTTGAGGAGGATCTGGTCGGCGCCGTAATCCTGGGTTCGGATCAGGATATTCGTGAAGGCGACACGGTAAAACGCACAAACCGCATCGTGGAGGTGCCGGTGGGTGAGGCTATGCTCGGCCGCGTTGTGGACGCGCTGGGCAAGCCGATTGACGGCAAGGGCCCGATCCATACCACCGAGTCGCGTCCGATTGAAAGCCCCGCACCGGGCATCATCGAGCGCGCACCGGTTAACGTACCGCTGCAGACCGGTATCAAGGCAATTGACTCCATGATCCCGATCGGACGCGGCCAGCGTGAGCTGATCATCGGCGACCGCCAGACCGGTAAGACCGCGATTTGTCTGGATACCATCATCAACCAGAAGGGTACGGGCGTCGTCTGTATCTATGTAGCCATCGGCCAAAAGCGTTCGACGGTTGCACAGGTTGCCGAGACGCTGGCGCAGAACGGCGCGATGGATTATACCTGCATCGTTGCCGCGACGGCGTCCGAGTCCGCGCCGCTGCAGTATATCGCGCCGTATGCGGGCTGCTCGATCGGCGAGTACTTTATGCACAAGGGTAAGGACGTACTGGTTATCTATGATGATCTGTCTAAGCACGCGGTGGCTTACCGCGCCCTTTCCTTGCTGCTCCATCGTCCGCCAGGACGTGAAGCATACCCCGGCGACGTATTCTATCTGCATTCCCGTTTGCTGGAACGCGCAGCCAACATCCAGAACGGCGGCTCGCTGACCGCGCTGCCGATTATCGAGACGCAGGCGGGCGACGTTTCGGCGTATATCCCGACCAACGTCATTTCGATCACGGACGGTCAGATCTTCCTCGAAACCGAGCTGTTTAACTCGGGTATCCGTCCCGCGGTCAACCCCGGTATTTCGGTATCCCGTGTTGGCGGTAATGCGCAGATCAAGGCGATGAAGAAGGTTGCAGGCACCCTGAAGCTGGCATATTCGCAGTACCGCGAATTGCAGGCGTTCTCGCAGTTCGGTTCCGACCTCGACGCGGACACCAAGAAGCGTCTGGCGCAGGGCGAACGCATCGTGGAAGTGCTTAAGCAGCCGCAGAACAGCCCGATCCCGGTTGAAAAGCAGGTTATCATCATTTATGCCGTTATTTCCGGCCAGCTGCTCGATATTCCGGCGGATAAAGTGGCCGAGTTCGAGAAAGAGCTGTTTGAGTTCATCGACGGCGTTTACGGCGATATCCCGGAAACCATCCGCGCGACCAAGCAGATGGACGACGACATCAAGGAGAAGCTGACCAAGGCAATTGAGGAATTCAAAGCAAAGTTCCTTTCCGAGCATTAAGCGGAAGGGGGACTGAACAATGGCTTCCGGAAACATGAAGGACATTAAGCGCCGTATTAAGTCGGTGCAGTCCACCATGCAGATTACCAAGGCAATGGAGCTGGTGGCCTCTTCCAAAATGCGCCGCGCCAAGGAGCGTGCGCTGGCCGCGCGGCCCTATTTCAACACGATGTATGAAACCATCACCCGGCTGGCTGCCGCAACGCGTGAGGGGGATTCGGTGTATACCCGCCGCCGCGCGGTGAAGAACAGCCTGTATATTATCATCGCGGGCGACCGTGGCCTGGCGGGCGGCTATAATGCCAACCTGTTCAAGCTGGCCACCGTCGAGATGGAGGGCAAAAAGGCGCAGGTCGTCACAATCGGCAAAAAAGCGCAGGAGTATTATGCCAAGCGCGATTGGCCGGTTGCGGCGGATTATCCGGGCATTGCCGAAACCATGAAAATCAGCGACACGCACGAAATCGTTGAGCACATGCTCAGTATGTTCCGCGGCGGGCAGGTGGACGAGGTTTTCCTCTGCTACACGCAGTTTGTTTCGCCCT
Source organism: Candidatus Agathobaculum pullicola (assembly GCA_019115085.1). Taxonomy (GTDB): domain Bacteria; phylum Bacillota; class Clostridia; order Oscillospirales; family Butyricicoccaceae; genus Agathobaculum; species Agathobaculum pullicola. The sequence goes on from DXEF01000062.1 coordinate 12,555, forward strand.
TGCAGCAGGAGCCGAAGTGTATCCAGCTGCTGCCTGCCAATTTTGAGCGCGAAGAGCAGGGGGATAAGCCGGCGGGAGCGCGTGTGCTGACCGAATATGATCCCTCTCCAGAGGCGGTGTTTGACGCGATTATTCCCGAATACCTGTACGGTGTGCTGTACGGCGCGGTGGTGGAAAGCTACTGCTCCGAGCAGTCCGCGCGCCGCATGGCGATGGAGGCTGCGTCCGACAATGCCAGCGAGATGATCGAAAATCTGAATCTGTCCTATAACCGTGCGCGTCAGGCCGCCATCACGCAGGAGATCACCGAGATCGTCGCGGGTTCGGGCGAGGTCGGCGCATAGGACGATACGAATTAGGAGTTTTGCCAATGAGTGAGCAGAATATTGGCACCGTTGTCCAGATTATCGGACCGGTGCTGGACATCAAATTTGCTGCCGACGCATTGCCCAAGCTGCTGAACGCCATCACGATTGACAACAACGGCTGTGTCATCACGGTCGAGGTTGCGCAGCATATCGGTCAGGATACCGTGCGCTGCATCGCCATGGAGTCCACGGACGGCTTGGTGCGCGGCATGAAAGCCGTCGATACCGGCGGACCGATCACGGTTCCGGTCGGCGACAAGAATCTGGGCCGTATTTTCAACCTGCTCGGCCAGCCGGTGGACAACAAGCCGCCGGTCGAGGGTGAGGAGCGCTGGCCCATTCACCGTCCTGCGCCCTCGTATGAGGAGCAGGAATCCACCACGGAAATCCTCGAAACCGGCATCAAGGTCATCGACCTGATTGCGCCGTATGCCAAGGGCGGTAAAATCGGCCTGTTCGGCGGCGCGGGCGTCGGCAAGACGGTTATCATCATGGAGCTGATCAACAATATCGCCAAGCAGCACGGCGGTATTTCGGTATTCACCGGCGTTGGTGAGCGTACCCGTGAGGGCAACGACCTGTATAACGAAATGCAGGAGTCCGGCGTTATCAACAAGACCGCGCTGGTTTACGGCCAGATGAACGAGCCGCCCGGAGCACGTATGCGCGTGGCGCTTTCCGGCCTTACCATGGCGGAATACTTCCGCGATGTGGAAGGGCAGGACGTGCTGCTGTTTATCGACAACATCTTCCGCTTCACGCAGGCGGGTTCCGAGGTTTCCGCGCTGCTCGGCCGTATGCCGTCGGCGGTAGGTTATCAGCCGACGCTCGCAACCGAAATGGGCGCATTGCAGGAGCGTATCACCTCGACCAAGAAAGGCTCGATCACGTCCGTACAGGCGGTATACGTCCCGGCGGACGACCTGACCGACCCCGCGCCGGCGACCACGTTCTCGCACCTCGATGCAAAGGTCGTTTTGTCGCGTGATATCGCGTCCATGGGTATTTATCCCGCGGTTGACCCGCTCGACTCGTCCTCGCGTATTCTGACCGCGGATGTGGTCGGCATCGACCACTACGAGGTCGCGCGTGCGGTGCAGTCCATCTTGCAGAAGTACAAGGACTTGCAGGACATTATCGCCATCCTCGGTATGGACGAACTGTCCGACGAGGATAAGCTGACCGTTGCCCGCGCCCGTAAGATCCAGAACTTCCTGTCGCAGCCGTTCCACGTTGCGGAGCAGTTCACGGGCTTTGAGGGCAAGTATGTTCCGGTTTCGGAGACGATCCGCGGCTTCCGCGAGATCCTCGACGGCAAGCATGACGATCTGCCCGAGTCGGCGTTCCTGTTTGCCGGCACCATCGACGAGGTCGTGGAGAAGGCAAAGAAGGGGGCATAATATGGCTACCTTTCATCTCAAGGTGATGACGGTTGACCGCTGCTTTTATGACGATGCGGTCGACAAAATCGTTATTCGCACCACGCAGGGCGATGTTGGCATCCTGCCGAATCATGTGCCCTATACCGCGGCGCTTGGCATCGGCGGACTGACCATTTTCCAGAATGGGCAGTCCCGAGTTGCAGCGATTGCAGGCGGCTTTGTGGATGTATCGCGCGAGCAGACGGTTGTGCTGGCCCGCACCTGTGAATGGGCGGATGAAATTGATATCAACCGTGCCCGCGAGGCCGCTGAGCGTGCCCGTGCCATCCTTCAGAAAAAGGAAAGCGAGCATGAGCACGATATTGCGCAGGTCAAGCTGAAAAAGGCAATCAACCGTATCCGCATTGCGGGAGACAAATGAAGGAAAAACCGTCCGTTGTTGAAACGGACGGTTTTTTTTGCTATACTAAAGGGCGGAAATGAAGGAGATGGGAAATAAAGATGCAACAGGAAAGAGGCCAGATGTCCGAATCGCTGCTGTTGGGCGGGCTGCTGGCAATGGCGGGCGGTTTTTTTGACGCATATACATATCTCAGCCGCGGCGGCGTGTTTGCCAACGCGCAGACCGGCAATATTGTGCTGTTCGGTTTAAAACTGGCAGAGGGAGAGTGGCAGCGTGCGCTGACGTATTTGCTGCCGATTATGGCGTTTGCTTTTGGCGTGGTCGCGGCCGAGCTGGTCAAGCGACGCGGGAAGCGTAAAAAAAAGTCGGATGCGGGACTGCATTGGCGGCAGGTAATCGTTATCGCGGAGATTCTCTTGCTGGTTGTGGTGACTTTTTTGCCGCAGCAGATGAATATGGTGGTCAATACTGTGATTTCTTTCGTCTGTGCCATGCAGGTGGAGACCTTCCGTAAGGTGCGCGGCAGTGCGTTTGCGACCACGATGTGTACGGGCAACCTGCGTTCGGGCACCGAGCAGCTGATGATCTGGCACCATACAGGGGAGAAGAATGCAGCGCGCAAAGCGCGGCATTATTATTCGATTATTTTGTTTTTTATCTTGGGCGCGGCACTGGGTGCGCGTTTGACTGATATGCTGGGAGAACGGGCGTTGCTGCTGACCTGCGCGCCGCTGCTGGCTGTATTTGCTTTGATGTTCCGCGAAGAGGAAGCCCATATCTACGGATGACGAAAAAGCGCGCCTGATGGGCGCGCTTTTTGTATCATTTGGACGGTAGGACGGTGTATCCGTTCCGTTGACATTTGCTAACTGCCACTTTATAATAAAAATGTATTTGGCCTTTGGATAAAGGCATCGGGGGAACACTATGAAGACTCTTAACAATTTAAAGCCGGGGCAGTGCGGCGTGGTCGAGGGTATCACGGCTGAGGGTGCTCTGAAACGGCATTTTCTGGATATGGGTATCACCAAGGGCGTGGTGGTGACAATGGAACGCATTGCGCCGTTTGGCGACCCGGTCGCGGTGCGGCTGCGCGGATACAGCCTTTCGCTGCGACGCGCGGAAGCGAAAAAAATTGTGCTGGAGGAACGGGCATGAGCAGCAAAAAAACCATTGCCATTATCGGCAATCCGAATAGCGGAAAAACCACGCTGTTCAATCGGCTCACCGGCTCCAATCAGCATGTAGGCAACTGGCCGGGCGTGACGGTCGATCGTAAGACCGGCCATATCTGTCACGACGGCGTGGGCATTGATATTGTGGATTTGCCCGGCATTTACTCTCTTTCGCCCTATACGCAAGAGGAAATCATTGCGCGTGAGTTTGTCCTGTCGGACGAGCTGGATGGCATTTTGAATATTGTGGACGCGGCAAATATTGAGCGAAATCTGTATTTGACCTTGCAGCTTATTGCGCTGGGGCTGCCAATGGTGGTGGCGCTCGGTTTTATGGACGATGTGCGTGCGCAGGGAATTGAAATTGACTGTGATATGCTTTCCGAGCGGCTCGGTGTGCCGGTGGTGCCGATTTCGGCCAAAAAAGGCGAGAACATGCACAATCTTTTAGATGGGCTTGCCCATGACATGCGTGCGCCGGACAAGCAGCCTGCGTATTTACATGGCGTGGGTGCGGCCATTCGATATGCGGCGGAGACGTTGCAGCCGCTGCCGCTGCGTCAGTGTAGTCTGCCATTTTACGCGGCAAAGCTGCTGGAGGGCGATTCCGCCATGTGGGCGCAGATGGACCGGCTAAACATGCCGAAGAAAATCCGGGAGGAAATCAATTCGATTGCGGCCGGCATGCAGAGCCATGCCAACCTGACGGACAAGGAAATGGTGCTGGCAGACGCGCTGTACGACTATATCGAGGAGGTCGTGCGCGCAGCATATCAGCGGCCCAAGGTACATAAAGCGACGCTCACCGAGCGCATCGACAAGATTGTTCTGCATCGCGTGTGGGCACTGCCGATTTTTGCGTTTTTCATGTTCCTGATGTTCTGGTGTACGTTCGGGCCGATCGGTTCGCTGTTGGGCAGCGGGATGGAATATTTGATTCAAAGCATCATTTCGCCTGCAATTCGCAGTGCTTTGGCAGCGGCGCACACACAGGACTGGCTGGTTGGCCTGATTTGCGACGGAGTAATTGGCGGCGTGGGCGGCGTTTTGAGCTTTTTGCCACAGATTGTAATTCTGTTCTTTTTCTTGTCGGTGCTCGAGGATACCGGATATCTGGCGCGTGTAGCGTTTATCATGGACACGCTGCTGCGCCGCATTGGTCTTTCGGGCAAGTCGTTTGTGCCGATGCTGATGGGCTTCGGTTGCACCACACCTGCGGTCATGGCGGCTCGCACAATGGAAAACGACTCTGACCGCCGCATGACCATTATGCTGACGCCCTTTATGTCCTGCGGCGCGAAGCTGCCGGTCTATGCGCTGGTAGCGGGCGCGCTGTTCGGCGCGCATCAGGGGCTGGTGGTTATCAGCCTGTATGTGCTGGGTATTCTGATGGGTATTCTGGCGGGCTTTATCCTGAAAAAGACGATCTTTAAAGAGGTATCTTCAGGTTTTGTGCTCGAATTGCCGACCTATCGTCTGCCGTCCTTCAAAGGCACGGTGCTCAATATGTGGCAGAAGGCAAAGGACTTCATCACGCGCGCCGGTACCCTCATTTTCCTGATGAGCGTGGTCATCTGGCTCCTGCAAAACTTTACGCCTTCGTTTGCTGTGGCGGAGAACGCCGGAGAGAGTATTCTCGGCGTGATTGGCACATTTATCGCGCCGGTTTTCCGTCCGCTTGGTTTCGGAGAGTGGCAGGAAGCGGTTTCGCTGCTGACCGGATTGGTTGCCAAGGAAGCGGTCGTATCCACGATGAACGTGCTGTATGGCGCGGGCGGGGACAGCGCGATGCTGTCCGGTCTGCTTGGTACCGTGTTTACCCCCTTGGCCGGGTATTCGTTTTTGGTGTTTACGCTGCTGTACATGCCCTGTATGTCCGCCTTTGCCACCATCAAGCGGGAGATGGGCGGCTGGCGCTGGGCATTTGGTGCGGCGGCGTTCCAGACCGTGCTTGCGTATTTAGCGGCGATGGTGATTTATCAAGTGGGCAGTCTCTTCCTGTAAAGGAACCGAAGTCTTGAGAAAGGATAACGGATAATCATGTCTATCAAATTGATTGCCGCCGATATGGACGGCACCCTTCTGGATAGCCGAAAGCAATTGCCGGAGGGACTCTTTTCTCTGATTCATACGCTGCGGGAGCGGGGGGTGCGCTTTGCACCGGCATCCGGGCGGCAGTATTATACGCTTTACGAGCAGTTCGGTGAGATTGCCGATGAGCTGGTCTATATCTGTGAAAATGGCGCGGTGGTTTGCGACGGTGCACGCATGATTTCTTTTGAGGCCATGCCGACCGATGAGGTGTGTCGGTCAATCGAGTTGGTGCGCACATTGCCGGGCGTGGAGGCCATTGTATCCGCACGCCACGGCGGATTTTATGAGACCGCGGACGATCCCGCATTTCTGGAAAACGCGGCACAATATAGCGTGCGGCGCACACAGGTGCCCAATTTGCTGGAATTGTGCCGGCACGAGCCGGTTTGCAAGGTGGCGGTGTATTGCAAGGGCCGTGCGGAAGAGGTATTGATTCCGGCGTTCCATGCGTTTGCCGAGACTTCGCAGTTGGTGGTTTCGGGCGAAGACTGGATGGATCTGACGCGTCCCGGCATGAACAAGGGGCAGGCGATCGGCGCGCTGTGCGAGAGTCTGCACATCACGCCCGATGAGTGCATGGCGTTTGGAGATTATATGAACGATTTGGAGCTGCTGCAGGCGGTAGGGGAGTCCTATGCCATGGCAAACGGGCACGAAGCGCTCAAGGCTGCTGCCAAACATATTTGCCCCTCCAATGATGAGGATGGTGTGTGCCGCACCATCCGTCAGGTATTTGGTATTGACAAGGCGTAAAACCATGATACAATAGATAACGGAAAAAGCAGAGTAGGCTGCAATGCGTTAAGTGCCGCTGAGACGGGGAGTTGTTCAGCGGACGAAAGGGACGAAGATCCCCTGCGGTGTTGCAGTCGCATCCCGCTGCTGCAACTGTTTAGGCATTTCCTAAATCGCTGTGGCAACAGATGAATTGATTTAGGAGGTGTCTTTTTCTATGTCCCAAAAGGAAAATATTTTTGTCCGCTCCCTCAAAGAACTCAAAAGCACGCGCTGTCTGGCGCTGACCGCACTGCTCATTGCCATCAATATTGCGCTTGACCTGCTCGGTTTGACCATCAAGCTGCCGCCCAATCTGCGCATTGGATTTGGCTTTTTGTGCAACGCGGCGGTCGGCATGCTGTTTGGGCCGGTGGTCGGCATGATGGCAGGTGTGTGTACCGATGTGCTGGGTTATTTTGCCGGGAATCTCACTATGGGGGCCTATTTCCCGGGTTATACGCTGACCGCCATCGTCGGAGGGCTGTTCTGGGGTCTTTGGCTGTATCCGCGCAAGCTCTCGGTCTGGCGTGCGGTGGGTGCAAAGGCGTGCATTAACCTGTTCTGCAACATCGGCCTGAATACCCTGTGGCTGACTATCACAGGAGGCAAGGCGATGAGCGCGCTGCTTGCGCTGCGCGTGCCGAAAAACCTGCTGATGCTGCCGATCGAGGCGGCGCTGCTGTATTTTGGTATGAAGCTGGTGCTACGGCTGTATCATGCGCTGCCGGGCACTGTGGAGACCAAGCATGCCGCCAAAAACAATAGCTTATAATATGATTTCCTGCCGTTCGGCTATGCCGAACGGCTTTTTTCATCAGCAAGACCGCATAGCTTTGTGGATATTTCCGATTTTCCCTATGCAAAGCGGCAAAGTTTTGGTATACTATATACGATAGGGATGAACGGCGTACTCCGTTCGCTGAAAGGAAGTGGCTGCTTTATGAAATTGACAAAAGAAAGCATCAAACATAACGCGTCCTGGAAGGATTACCGCTTGCCGCAGTATGATATCGATACGGTACGCGAAGCTACCCGCAACGCGCCGACCTGGCTGCACTTTGGCGCAGGTAACCTGTTCCGGGCGTTTCCCGCTGTGTTGGCGCAGCGTATGTTGACCGCGGGCCTGTCTGAGACGGGTGTTATCTGTTGTGACGGTTATGATGAAGAGTTGATTGATCGGTGCTATCGTGCCTGCGACCATCTTTCGCTGGTTGTGACGCTGTATTCCAACGGCACAATCAACAAAGAGGTTGTCGCTTCGGTAACCGAAAGCCTCAAACTGAGTGAGGACGGGGAGCGTTTAAATGAGGTATTTCTCGCGCCGTCCTTGCAGATGGTCAGCTTCACCCTGACGGAAAAAGGCTATGTGATTCAGGATGATGCGAATGAATTCCTGCCGGAGTATGCGCATGACCGCGATAACGGACCGACGGGCTGCCAGTCGTTCTTTGGTAAACTTGCGGCGTTCAGTCTTGCTCGCTGCCGTGCAGGCATGCCGCCGCTGGCCTTTGTTTCGCTGGATAACTGCCAGGACAATGGCGTCCGTCTGGAACGCGCTGTGCGTTACATGGCACAGGCATGGCAGCAAAAAGGCTATATCACCGAGGATGAGTACTTTTATCTGCTCAAGAAAAATACCTATCCGCTGTCTATGATTGATAAAATCACCCCGCATCCGGATAGCCGTATTGCGGATAAGCTGGAGGAGGACGGTTTGCAGAATGCCCGTCCGTTTGTGACAGAAAAGGGCAGCTATGCGGCAATTTACGTCAACTCGGAAAGCCCGCACTATCTGCTGATTGAGGATGCGTTCCCGAACGGACACCCGCCGCTCGAGCAATGCGGCGTTATCCTGACCCGCCGCGATATCGTGGAAAAATCCGCGGTGATGAAGGTCAGCACCTGCATGAACCCGATGGGTACTGCGCTGGGTGTATACGGCTGCATGCTGGGTTATACGCAAATCAGTGAGGAGATGAAGGACAAGGAGCTGGTCAATCTCATCACGCGCATGAGTGAGCAGGAGGCCATGCCCATGGTTGCCGACCCGGGGGTAATTGACCCGGTTTCTTTCCTCCATGAGGTTTTGGGTGAACGCTATCCCAACCCGTTCCTGCCGGATTCTCCGCAGCGTGTTGCGACCGATACCTCGCGCAAGATTGTGCCTCGCTTCGGTGTGACGCTGTATGCGTATTACAATTCGACGCTGCCGGCACATCGCGCGACTAAGCTGGTGTATATCCCGCTTGTGCTGGCGGGTTGGCTGCGCTATCTGGTTGGGATGGATGACCAAGGAGAAGCGTTCCAGCTCAGTCCGGACTCCAACATGGAGCATATACGTTCGCTGATGGGCAATCCCAAGCTGGGGGATGAGGTGTCCGAGGAGCAGCTGTATCCGCTGCTGTCAAACCGTTACTATTTCGGCGTTAATCTGTTCGAGATTGGCGTAGGCGAGACAGTCGTACGCATGTTCAATGAACTGAACAGGGGACCGCATGCCATCCGCGAGACACTGTGCCGCTACTGTGGCGAAGAAAAACAGGAGGAATGGATCCTGTAAATCCGGTGCAAATCAGAAAAAGGAGAACCGAAGGGGCTTAACGCCGTGTATGGGAGATATTAGGGCCTGTGGCGATCCACAGGCCCTAATTTTATTTTGCATATTACAGAATTGCAAATATTATAGTGGCATTCTCGACTGAACTGTGGTATGTTGTCTTGCTACAAGGAGGTAGGACATATGAACGACACTTTGAATCAGCTCTACAATAGATTTTACACACCTCTGTCCACGGCAGAGCCTGAGCAGGAAATTGAAGATTGCCACCGGCAACTCATTGAGCGACTGGAAAAGCCGGAGAGAAAACTGGTTCTGTGGATCATGGATGCCCAGAATCTCATCACTGAGGAACGCTCCCTGGACAGTTTTCTCTGTGGGTTCAAATTGGCGTGGGAACTGGCATATGAACTGAATCACTTTGAAATGGACAGGCATCCCTTTCCGGAGGAAGAAACGGAAAGAGATGCCTGATTTTTATGGGAATTGGAGTGCGCTGCTTTTGAAAGTATTGCAGCTTTCTTGTCTCTGGTAACTGGTTTGTTTCTCCCATTGAATCAACGAAGCTGCTTTCCTAATTGATATGCCTTCTGCGGGTAAGGAGAGCGTTTCGTCATGGACGGCGTTCCGCAGCCATAGCCCAGTACCATATCCATGTCCTCCAGATTCAGATAACGGACCAGCGTTTTGTAATGAGCTTCCAGCGCATCAAAAGTCCAGTCGTCGCTGTTCCACGCCGCGGTGAGCAGTGCAGATTTCATGTGCTTGCGGTGAATGGAACTGTTAAAGGCGCAGAATCGATCTACAAGGGTCTTAAGCTGTGCGGACATGCCGTAGTAATAGAGCGGCGTCACAAATACCATCATGTCAGCGCCCAGTATCTTCCAGCGAATGGTCTCCATATCGTCCTTCTGAGAGCAGGGGCCTTCATAACCGCAGTGGATGCAGCCGGTGCAGGGGTGGATATTCCCATGGGCCACATCGATCACCTCCACCGTATGCCCGGCTTCTTCCGCCCCCTGCCGGAAGGATTCCGCCAGCATACGGGAGGAACCCTGGCGGTTGGGACTGCCCAGTAAAACAACGATTTTCATGTGCGGTTCTCCCTTCAGATCGTTTGGTTCCCAGTGGACCAGACATGGCTATCCTTTGCCGCAGTGGCTGTGTTCTGGGCCATGACACCCACCAGGGAGTGGGGAGTGTAGAGCTCCTCCAGATAGGCGCACTCCTCCGCCGTCAGAGCGAGATCCACCGCCTTGGCAGCCCCCTCGATATGGTGGAGTTTCGTAGCGCCCACCACCGGAGCGGTGACCTTGGTCAGCAGCCAGGCCAGAGAGATCTCCGTCATGGAAACACCCCGGCGGTCCGCCAGCTCCGCCACCCGGGCCAGAATGGGAGCGTCCTGATCGTGAGCCGCGCCGTATTTGAGTTGGGCGTAGCTGTCCTCCTGAAGCCGCTTGGAGGTCTCCCCGGGATGCTTGGAAAGCCGCCCACCAGCCAGAGCACTATAAGGCGTCATAGCAATGTTCTCTTCCCGGCAGTAGGGGGCCATTTCCCGTTCCTCCTCCCGGAAAATCAGGTTGTAGTGCCCCTGTACAGATACAAATTTGGCAAATCCCTCTTTCTCCGCCAGGGCGTTTGCCTTACAGAGCTGCCAGGCAAAGCAGTTTGAGATCCCGATATACCGAGCCTTGCCCGCCTTTACGGCGTTGTTCAGTCCCTCCATGATGTCATAAAGGGGCGTCTGATGGTCCCACATGTGGTAGATGTAGAGATCCACATGATTCATCCCCAGGTTCTGAAGACTCTTGTCCAGCATCCGACGAATGTGTTCCTGGCCGCTGATTCCCTCCGCAATCTCCTCATTGGTACGAGGAAGAAACTTGGTGGCCACTACCACATCCTCACGCTTGGCAAAGTCCCGGAGAGCCCGGCCCACATACTGTTCGCTGGTGCCGCTCTGGTAGCCGATGGCGGTGTCAAAAAAATTAACCCCAAGTTCTAGTCCTCGCTTGATGATCTCCCGGGAGTGCGCCTCGTCAATGGTCCAGGAGTGCTGACCGTTTTGGGCGTCTCCGAAGCCCATGCACCCCATACAGATGCGAGAGACGGTGAGATCAGAATTCCCTAATTTTGTATACTTCATGTCAGTTGCCTCCCAGGTTCATTTTTTCTGCCCAGGACTTCAGTTCGTTCTCCGAGAGCCGACCGTTGAGCAATCGTCCATCCACAATCCTGGCGCCGGGGGCGCTGGGCCGGAGCCCTGCCGCCGACTTGCCCAGTCCGCTGCCGCCGGAGGTGGCAAAGAGGATAATGGTCTTGCCGGAGAAATCATAGCTCTCCAAAAAGGAATTGATAATCGTTGGCGCCATATACCACCAAATGGGAAAGCCCAGGAAGATCACATCATACCCGGCTACGGGGGCATCCGTATCGGCCAAGGCCGGACGGGAGTGCTTGTCGTTCATCTCCATACTGCTGCGGGAGCGCTTATCCATCCAGTTCAGGTCAGCACTTGTGTAGGAAATTGCGGGCTTGATTTCATAGAGATCCGCCCCTACGGCCTTTGCCAGGGTCCTTGCCGCTTTGGCGGTTGTACCGGTGGCGGAGAAATAAGCAACGAATGCCTTCATAAAATAACCTCCTTGTATCCGTTGCTTTTATTGTAATCCTATCGCCCAGGAATGTAAAATGCTCATTTCCTATTTAGAAATATTCTCACAAAGCATTTTTGGCTTGCCGGATGAGGACGGGTATGATACGATGAGATAAAGGAGGCGGAACCATGGAACTTCGTGTTTTGAAATATTTTCTGGCGGTGGCCCGGGAGGAGAACATCACCAAGGCGGCAGCCCTGCTCCACCTGACCCAGCCTACCCTCTCCCGCCAGCTGATGCAGCTGGAGGAGGAACTGGGGGTGCAGCTCTTTCGCCGCAGCCGCTATCATATTGTTTTGACTGACGAGGGGATGCTGCTTCGGCGCCGTGCCCAGGAGCTGGTGGATCTGGCGGAGAAAACAGCCCAGGAATTCCAAAAGAATCCGGAACTGCGGGGAGAAATTTCCATTGGAAGCGGCGACTTGGAGGGGATGTATGTTCTGGCGGAACTGCTGGCCTCGTTCCAGAAGCTTCACCCTCAGGTGACCTATCAAATCTACAGCGGAAACGCCGATCACACCAAGGAACGCATTGAGGGCGGAACGCTGGATCTGGGCCTTTTGCTGGAGCCCGTGGATATCAGCAAATATGATTTCATTCGGATGCCGGTGAAAGAACACTGGGGTGTTTTGGTCCATGAGGACGCCCCACTGGCCCAGAAGGAGGTGGTAACGCCGAAGGATCTGGCTGGAATACCCCTGATCCTCACCCGGCGGGAGCTAATCCAGCAGGAGATGGAGCGCTGGTTCGGCTCCTACGCCCAACGACTCCAGGTAAAAGCTACAGGAAATCTACCCTACAATATGGCCCTGTTGGCCGGCGCCCACATTGGAGCCTATCTTACCTTGAAGCTTCACTGCACCTATGAGGGGCTGCGTTTTATCCCCCTTTCTCCGGCATTGGAATCCAGTACCGTACTTGCCTGGAAAAAGACAGAGACCTTTCCTCCTGCCCTGTCTGCTTTCTTGGCCCATGTGGAAAAATGCCTAAATCCTATTTCTGATAATACAAAATAAGTATTAGACATAAATTGAATTGTGCCTTACAATGCAGGTGTCCGAGGAAGGACGCCTGCATTTTTCATTTTGGAGGGTTTACGATGACGAAACAGGAGGCAAGCGAGCGCTACCAGATCCCCATGCACATACTGAGCGAATATGAGAGCTGGGGGCTCTGCGGGGCGGTAAAAGAAGTGATGGGGGCCTGGCAGTACGACGACACGGATCTGGAACGGCTGAGCACCATCCTGACGCTCCATGACCTGGGCTTTACCACGGCGGAGGTGGAGACCTATATGCGCCTGCTGCTGGAGCAGCCCCACACGGAGGAGCAGCGGCTCAGGATGCTGGAGGAAAAACGCACTGCTGCTCTGGATGAGATTCACTTTAAGGAGCGCCAGCTCCAGCGGCTGGATTACCTGCGCCACGAGATCCGCAAGACACAAACCATGACAGGAGGTACCAAAAAATGAAACGACTGTTCACGATTCTAACCACTTTGACACTGCTGCTTGGCCTGATGGCCTGCGGACAGGCAGGCACCCAGAGCAACCCCGGACAGTCCCAGACGCAGCAGGAGGGAACATCCTCAGTGGGGGAGCTGTCCGTTCCCGACCAGTCCACCCCGCCCGCTGCTTCCGCGCTGGAGGTAGGCGAATCCGACGAGGAAACACCGGAAGGCGGCGTGCTGGTGGCTTACTTCTCCGCTACCGGCAACACCGAGGG
>DXEF01000006.1 GCA_019115085.1 Candidatus Agathobaculum pullicola
CCTTCCAGAAGTAGATGTACGATCGGCTTTTGTTGTACTTCCGGCTGGCGCGGCTGACGCCGTATTTCTCTGCGTACTTCATTAGAGATTGCCGATACGCCATGTCCTGTGTTATACTCTTGCTCATGAAGGATATGGCCCCCCTCTCGTCAAGTTGTTTGTAGCAACTCAACTTTAACCGATGAGGCCTTATCCTTCATCCCTTTTTTATTCAACTGTCCAAGATGTATTGTACTCCTACAACTAAAGAAACATTGTATATTCGAAGGAACATTGACTTTTGGTCATCTATGTGGTATGGTATGAAATAGTTGTAGCAAAAGGCGAGGATGCTTTTCAAAAGCATCCTCGCCTTTTGCTTTGCAGGAACAGGAGGGAAGACCATGCGAAAGCCTGCTTGGCTCACGGTGCGCCGCTGGAACAGCCGAGGCATTCTGGCGTTCTCCTTTTTGTCGTTTCTGGTGGTGCTGTGCATCATTCTGGGTAGCAACCGATATATGAATGATTGCGTGCAGAGGGAGGCGCAGGCTCAGGATGAACGCGCGGCGCTGGCGGCCCTGGGGCAAGAGCTGGCAGATGCATCGGATTATCTGACAGACGAAGTGCGCAAATATGCGATTACGGGTGAGATCGAACATCTGAAAAACTATTGGGATGAGGTCTGTGTCGCACGGCGGCGGGATACGGTCATCCACACGCTGGAGGGATTTGCGCTGCCAGAGGAGGAATCCGAGCTGCTGGCGCAGGCCAAGCGCAACTCGGATTTGCTAATCGATACGGAGACACGTGCAATGAAGCTGGTGCTGCTTGCGCAGGGACAGCCCGCAGACGCGGACGAAACGGTGCGCACCTATTTGGAACGGGTGCAGGCATTCCCACTCGAACCGTTGGACACAGCAGATGCAGACTTTCAGAAAACCGCACGCAGCCTCCTATATGATGCGGCGTATGAGCGGGCCAAAAACGAGATTATGACACCTATTACGCAGTTCCAGCAGCGCACAGCCGAGCGGCTGGCGTGCGAAGGCGCGTTGGCGACCAGGGGACGGATCGCGGCATCGCGGCTGCAAATCGGCTGTCTGGTCTTTTCACTACTGCTGATTGCCGGGCTGCTCTGGCTGCTCGCGCGACTGTACATTCTGCCGCTGACCAACTACACTGCCGCACTGTCGGATACGCCGAGGGACGGCATGCTGGTGCGCGTTACGCCCTGCGGTGCGGCCGAACCGTATCGCTTTGGCAGAATGTTCAACCGTCTGCGTGCTGCGCTCGAGCGGGAGCTGGAAAACCGCCGTCAGGCCGAGGCCGTGATGCGGCAAGCACGGGACGAAGCGGATAAGGCCAGCCGGGCCAAAAGCGAGTTTCTTGCGCAGATGAGCCACGAGTTGCGAACGCCGCTGGGCACAGTGACAGGGTATCTCTACCTGCTGGAGCAAACGCCAATCGACGATCAGCAGCGCCGATACTGCCGTAGCATGCACGCGGCGGCGGACACCTTGTTGGGACTCATCAGCAACATTCTGGATTTTTCCAAGATCGAGGCGGGCGCGGTGGCATTTGAGCAGACCGTGTTTGCACCAGCAGAGCTGCTGCGCGAGGTGCGGGATATGCTGGAAAACAGTGCAGCGCAAAAGGGCCTGTATTTCCGCTTGCAGGCGGATCATTTGCCGGAGCAGGTGGGCGGCGATCCGATGCGGCTGCGGCAAGTGTTGATCAATCTGGCGGGCAATGCAGTGAAATTTACTGAGCACGGAGGCGTTACACTGTCTGCGCAATGCGAGCGGCAAGACGAAAATGGCTATACGCTCCGGTTTGCGGTGACAGATACGGGCATTGGTGTTAAGCCGGAGGATCAGTCGCGCATTTTTGAACCGTTTGAGCAAGCGAACGCAGGAACTTCGCGCCGGTATGGCGGCACTGGATTGGGGCTAGGCATCGCGCGCCGCATTGTGCAAGCGGCCAGCGACGGCGCATATGCACTCGAACTGGAAAGCGAACCGGGATATGGCGCGGAATTTTCTTTCCGCATGGATTTCCGCGCGGCCAAGGCGCAGGAGTGCACGCAGGAATGGATGCACGCGCGCGCCATGCCAACGGGCAAGACCGTGCTGCTGGTCGATGATAACGAAATCAACCTAACCATGGAACGGGAACTGCTGGAGAGTTTTGGCCTGCATGTCGATACCGCCGCGAGCGGGTGGGAAGCGCTCTAAAAAACAAATGCGCATCGGTACGACATCGTACTGCTTGACATCCGTATGCCGGATATGGATGGCTATGAGCTGGCGCGTGCTATCCGCGGCAATGCAGCCTATCGCACGGTGCCGTTGCTGGCGCTGACGGCGGATGCGGTCGACGGTGTGCGTGAAAAAGCACTTGTTGCGGGTATGAATGACTATGTGACCAAACCACTGCGTCCTGAAGCACTGCAAGGATTGTTGCAACGCTATTTCCGGCTGGCGGTAGACGCACCGGAAGTGTTGGCTGCACCGGGCGGCAGCCTGTTCCATTGGGAGCAGGCCTTGCGCACCTTGGGCGGCGATCAAGCGCAGCTGAAAGCGCTGTGCGCGCGCTTTGTGCGGGTGCACAGCAAAGAAGCGGAGTATGTGCGCATCCATCTGCGCGACGGGCATCCGGCTAACGCGCGCGCCATTTTGCATGATCTGGTTGGCCTGACGGGCAACCTGTGCTGCGATCCTCTCATGGAGGTTAGCCGCGCGCTGCTGGATGAGCTGCATCACGGCAGTATGGACTCGCTGGACCGCTTTATCGATCTGTTTGATCGCACAGTTGGGGAGTTGCGCCGGTATGCTGCTCCGGACGTACGCAAGGAAGGTGCAGCCAGTCCAGAGCAGGCGCTTTGTCGCCTGCATGATTTGTGCATAGATTATGATCTTGCGGCGGCAGACTGGTTTGAAGCCCATCGGGAAACGCTGCGCGCGGCGCTGCCGCACGAGCAATTTGTCCGGCTGGTGGCGGCAATCGAACGGTATGATTTTGAGCAAGCAGCGGCACTGTCTGCCGATGCAAAAGGGGGCAACGGAAATGTATCGGATTCTGTTGGTTGAGGATGACGCGGCGCTGCGGTATATGTATGCGCGTATGCACGCATGGCAGGCGCAGGGCTTCTGCTTAACGGCCCAAGCTGCAAACGGCAAGGAGGCACTGGAAAAGCTCGCGGAAGAATGCTTCGATCTGATTGTGACCGACATTCGTATGCCGTTTGTCGATGGGCTGGAGTTGCTGCGTGCGCTGCGGCAGCGTGAGAACCATACGCCGGTTATCTTAATCAGCTCCTATGGAGAATTTGAGTACGCGCGCGAGGGACTGGTGCTCGGCGCGTTCGATTATATTGTAAAACCCTTTCAGGAAAGCGCGTTAGACGCGGTGCTGTCCCGCGCGGCGGCATATCTTTCCTCGCGCGGGACAGAGGACAGTCACTTCGCGCTGGTGCGCGAGGCGTTCAGTCACGCGGGTGTCGCCATCGGGGAGGACAGCTTCACGCATACACTGGTCGCATTTCTCGCCGCGCATCTCAATGAGGTAGTCACGATGGAACAGGCAGCCGTGCATTTGGGCCTGAGCAAAGACTACTTCGGAAAGACCTGCAAAGCGCACACCGGCATGACATTCGGTACGCTATACAACTATGTGCGCGTTGAGAACGCCAAGTGCCTGCTGCGGGACAGCACCTGCCTGGCCGGCGAGATTAGCGAGCAGCTTGGCTTTGCTTCCCCCGACTATTTTGCGCGCATCTTCAAGTCGTTGACCGGACAGACGCCCAGCCAATACCGTGCCGCAAATCGCTGATTTTTCATGGATAACCGCTGCTTTTTCCGGTGTTCTCTGGTTTGCTTTGGGACTATAATGAAAGCAGAAAACGGAACAACAGAAAGGGTGGTGAAAACGTGGAAAACTATGTCATCACGATCGCGCGTGGCTATGGCTCGGGCGGAAAACAGATCGGTGAGCTGGTTTCAGCACAGCTTGGCATCCCTTGCTATGAAAGCCAGATTCCGGCGATGGCCTCTGAATGCAGCGGCATCAGTCAGGAAAAGTTCGTACAGGTGGATGAACGCCTGCGGCGTCCCAAACTGCTGCGCGCACTGCAGAAAGCGCCCGATATCGACCGGACTTACGGACCGAACGATCGTAAATTCGTCTCGGATGACAACCTGTTCAATATTCAGGCGTGGATCATTCAGGAACTGGCGCGTGCGCGATCTTGTATCATCGTTGGCAAATGCGCCAACTACCTGCTTCGCGACCGACGCAATGTGCTCAGCGCCTATGTGGAAGCACCGCGCGGCGTATGCGTGGATACGGTGATGAGCAAGTTGGGCGTCACGGAGGCGCAGGCGCATCGTCTGATCTCCAAAACCGACCAGTATCGGGCGGATTATTACCGCTATTATACGCGTGGCGAGGATTGGACCAATCCCACGCTGTACGACCTGATGGTGAACACCGGACGGCTGTCTTATGCGGATGCTGCCCGCCTGATCATACAGGCTGCCCGCATCAAATTGGGGGACGATGTCCTGTACTAAACACAAAACCAGAACGATTCGGCAATGGGGTCGATCCAACACAGCAAAGGGCTGTGCGGATCGGCTTTTTTATTGTCACTGTGAAAAGGAGAACCAAGCTATGAGATATTCCCTGATTCGTAGACTTACCGCCGCGGCTGCTGCCGCCGCGCTGCTCGCCGGACTGACCGCCTGCGGCGGATCGCCCACCTCATCCACAGCGGAGAGCGGAGATACCGTGACCGTCGGTTTGCTGCACTCCCTGACCGGCTCAATGGCAATTTCCGAGACCTCGGTGCGCGACGCCGAGCTGCTCGCCATCAGTGAGATCAATGACGCAGGCGGTGTCAACGGTGCGCAGATCGAGTACATTGAGGAGGACGGCGCTTCCGAGCCATCCACGTTTGCTACCAAGGCGGAAAAACTGATCGATAGTGATGGCGTAAGCACCATCTTCGGCTGTTGGACATCTTCTTCCCGCAAGGCGGTAAAGCCGATTGTGGAGGATTACAACGCGCTTTTGTGGTATCCGGTGCAGTATGAAGGCATGGAATCCTCTCCGAACATTGTATACACAGGTGCAGCGCCCAATCAGCAGATTGTACCTGCGATCGAGTATCTGCTGGATCAGGGCTATAAAAACTTCTTCCTGCTCGGCTCGGACTATGTATTTCCGCGCACAGCGAACATGATTATCACCGCACAGGTGGAAGCTGCGGGTGCCAAGGTCGTCGGTGAAGAATATGCCGATATGGATCAGACCGATTTCGCCGCCATCATCGCCAAGATTGAGGCTGCTCAGCCGGATATTATCATCAACACGCTCAACGGCACCGGCAACGTGTCCTTCTTCAAGCAGATGAGCGAGAAAAACTATACGGCGGAAACCTATCCGACCATGTCCTTCTCCATCGCGGAGGAAGAGGTCGCGACCATCGGCGCGGACATTCTGAAGGGTCACATGGTTTCGTGGAACTACTATCAGACGACCGATACCGAGGAAAACAAGAAGTTTGTAGAAGCCTACAAGGCCATGTTTGGTGAAGATCGCGTGACCAGCGACCCAGCCGAAGCGGCATATGACGCGGTTTATCTGTGGAAAGCAGCTTGCGAGAAGGCGGGCAGCTTTGACGTAGACAGCGTGCTGGAAGCCATCCGCACGGGCGAAATTTCCTTTGACGCGCCGGAAGGCACCGTGACCATCAACGGTGAAAATCAGCATCTGGCCAAGCCGGTGCGCATTGGCCAGGTCGGTGAGGACGGCCTGATCTACGAGATTTACTCGACCGATGGACCGGTTGATCCGGACCCGTATCTGACCAGCTATGACTGGGCGGTTGCAGCAGGCATCCAGCCGCTGGAGGAATAACCGGCCAGGATTCCAAAAAAGCGTGGGCGGCTTAGTGGCCGCCCGCGCTGGAATCCGGAAATGGCGGCAGAACCCGGACGGTTGTGCGGCCATTTGGGGATTCGAGCACGCAGAACAAGGAGGAAACCATGCAGGAATTTGTTACAACGCTGTTTAACGGGCTGAGTCTCGGCTCGATTATTTTACTGACCTCGCTCGGCCTTGCGATCACCTTCGGCCTGATGCGCGTTATCAACATGGCGCACGGGGAATTCGTGATGATTGGCGCCTATATGACCTATGTCACGCAGGAGATATTCGCCGCCTTTTTACCGGCGGGGGTACAGGACTTGTATTACATCGCGGCGCTGCCGCTGGCGTT
>DXEF01000063.1 GCA_019115085.1 Candidatus Agathobaculum pullicola
TCTAATTTCCCGCACGGAACCACGGTCGCATCAGCCTTCCGCTGATCAGCACCACCGCCACCGAGAAAATGGATGCGCCCCAAACCGGCAGCATAATATCAAAGGGCGATGAAGCGCCGCATGCGGCACGGATGGCAGCGACAGTGGAAGGAATCAACTGGATGGATGCTGTATTTAAGGTGATCAATGTCAAGACGGTATCCGGGGAGCCGTGACGCCCCTCCAGGGTATACAGCCGATCTGCTGCGCGCAGACCCAGTGGTGTGGCCGCGTTGGA
Organism: Candidatus Agathobaculum pullicola; assembly: GCA_019115085.1. Lineage (GTDB taxonomy): Bacteria > Bacillota > Clostridia > Oscillospirales > Butyricicoccaceae > Agathobaculum > Agathobaculum pullicola. The sequence continues at coordinate 278 of DXEF01000063.1, forward strand.
TAATCCCAACAGATTGGCCGCGACGTTGGCGCTGACCGCCTCCATGGCTTCCCGGTCCGCCGATGCTTTCCCGAACAGCGGGCGCAGCATTGGCATCAGCATATGGGATAGCTTTTCCGCCAGTCCGGATGCCTGTACCAGCTCCATGATGCCGCTCCAGAAGCACATCAGACCGGCGATGCTGATAATGAGCGTGACCGCTTCCCCGGCTCCGGTGCCGACCGCTGTCGTCACCGCATCGAGCCGTCCGGTCAATGCGCCGCAGATCAGCGCCAAAACCAAAAATACAACCCAAATTGCGGATAGCATCCGCACAACCCTCCCTTTTGTCCAAGCTCCCCCTGTGGGGTTTTGGTGATATAAGATTCGACTGAAAAGAAATGAAGGAGTGTTTCACACATGAAGTCTACCGGTATTGTCCGAAAAGTGGATGAACTTGGCCGTATCGTATTGCCCATTGAATTGCGCCGTACGATGAACATAGACGTCAAGGATGCCCTGGAAATTTACGTAGACGGCGATCAGATTGTTCTGAAAAAATATGAGCCGTCTTGTATCTTCTGCGGTAACGCAAAGGATATTATTCATTACAAGGGCAAAAACATCTGTGCGTCCTGCGCACATGAACTCAAGCTGCTCTGATATGAGCACGATACAGTCATCCCATGCTTCAGGGATGGCTGTTTTTTTGCCCCATTCTCTTCGTCCGTGCATCGGCAGCTTGCGCCCGATATTTCTCCCGTGTCGCCATGCCCCCGCGAATATGACGTTCCTCCTTATTGGTCTGTAAAACGGCCTGTACTTGCTCGTACAGCACCGCATTGAGCTTTTTCAGCCGCGTGGTAATATCTTTATGTACCGTTGACTTGGATACGCCAAATTGCGCCGCAGTCTGTCGTACCGTCGCTCCTTCCTGAATCATATATTGTGCCAGCCGGATTGTGCGCTCCTCTGGTAAGCCTTTCACCATCGTCCCCCCTGACCTGTTGACGCTTTCGTTACTCCCAATCTATGCGCCATCTCGGCCGTGTAGAACGCGGCTTATGTCGTTGTTTGCAGCCCGTCCCATCAGAGCGTCTGCATAACACAAAAACAATGCGCTGCTCTCACTTGAGCAGCGCATTGATGCCATTGGTATGATATTCCACCAGACGATTGAGGTTCGTGCGCACCTCGCGCGGTCGAACACGGTTTTTGAGAATCTGCACGGTGCCATCCAGCAAGTTACGGGCCATAATCTGCGCCAGCAGCATACTGTTATCCTCATCTGCAAGCAGTGGAGCGGCCTTAGCCGCCAGCAGATCAATCATGCTCTTACGAAGATCCTCGTACCGCGTGCCGTGGGACTGCTCCATGATGAGCAGCAGCCCGTACTTTTCCGCCAGAAGCAGCGAAATGACCTCTTCGGTCAGCAGCACCTGATATTCCCGCTGACCGGTACGCAGATCAAACCGCTTATCTTTCAAGCGCAAAATCAGCTTTTTCAGTCCCGCCGCCGCCCCGTCGGTCAGTTCATAAAACAATTCCTCTTTGTTTTTGAAATAATGATACAAGTTGCTCTTGCTGATATTGACCTTATCCGCAATCATTTGCAGGGATGTGCGGTCGTATCCCCGCTGCAAGAACAAATGCTCTGCTTCCAGCAAAATCTTATGCCGAAGTTCATCCTTTAACACCTGCACAATAAAGACCACCTGTTCATTTCTTATTTCATTATAGCATTTCTGTATTCTTTGTCAACAATCGATCGATTTCTTTCCCATTGGATATTATCAGACCGCAACAAGGGCAAAAAAAAGGACGCCGGAGCATACCGGCGTCCTTTGACGCATGGACTGATTTTTCTTATACACCGAAAACCTTGAGCATGAAACCCGCAGCCACTGCAGAACCAATAACGCCTGCGACATTGGGGCCCATGGCGTGCATCAGCAGGAAATTGGCCGGATTGGCTTTCTGCCCTTCGACCTGCGACACGCGCGCTGCCATCGGTACTGCGGAAACACCCGCGGAACCGATCAGCGGATTGACCTTGCCGCCGGTCAGCTTGCACATAATCTTACCAAAAATCAGGCCGCCAATGGTGGAGAACATAAACGCAATCAGGCCGAGAATGATGATTTTGATGGTATCCCACGTCAGGAACGTGCTGGCAACCGCCTTGCAGCCAACCGACAGGCCGAGGAAGATGGTCACGATGTTGCACAACGCATTCTGCGCGGTGTCAGACAAGCGCTCGGTCACGCCGCACTCACGCAGCAGATTGCCCAGCATCAGCATGCCAATCAGCGGTGCGGTATCCGGAATCAGCAGAATGACCACGGTTGCTACCGCGATCGGGAATACGATCTTTTCAGTCTTGGAAACCGGACGAAGCTGCTCCATCTTGACCTCGCGCTCCTCCTTGGTGGTCAACAAGCGCATGAGCGGCGGCTGAATCATCGGAATGAGCGCCATATACGAATACGCTGCAATAGCGATTGCGGGCAGATAATCACGCGCCAAACGCGAGGCAACCAGAATGGCGGTCGGACCGTCCGCGCCGCCGATGATGCCGATGGCGGCGGCTACTGCGCCCGGGAAACCGAGTGCCAACGCCAGCAGGAACGCGGCGAAAATGCCCAACTGCGCCGCCGCACCCAGCAGCAGCGAGGACGGACGCGCAATCAGCGGGCCAAAGTCCGTCATCGCACCGATACCGAGGAAAATAATTGACGGATAAATCGCGTGCTCCACACCCTGATAGAACACCCACAGCATGCCCGGGCTGGAAGTCGCCGTCGGCGCATTGAGCATGCCCGTAATCGGGAAGTTTGCCAGCAGCATACCGAACGCAATCGGAATCAGCAGCAGCGGCTCAAATTTCTTGCCAATACCCAAATATAGCAGCACAAAGGAAATCAGAATCATGATCAGGCTGCGCGGATCATCCGCCATCGCGGCAAAGCCCGAACCTGCCAGAATCTCCCCCAGCGCACCGATAAACGAAAATTGCATATTCCTGCGCCTCCCGTTACATCGTGCAAAGCGCCGCGCCGGTTTCCACCGTCGCGCCCTTCTGTACGCTGACCGAACCTACCGTACCGTCATGCGGCGCGCAGATTTCGTTTTCCATTTTCATCGCTTCCAGAATGAACAGCACGTCACCCGCCTTCACAGCCTGTCCCGCTGTGCAGCGCACATCTAAAATGGTACCGGGCATCGGCGCGGATACGACCTCACCGCTTGCCGGTGCGGCAGATGCCGGGGCTGCGGCAGGCGTCGGAGCAGCGGCGGGTGCCGCGGCCGGTGCCGCTGTCGGCGCAGACGGTGCTTTGCCAACGGCTACCGCACTGACCGAACCTTTTTCCACTTCCACTTCATACTGTTTCCCGTTGAGCGTAACCATATATTTCATCGTTTATTTCCCCCTTAAACCGCCTTGATGGATTTAAACACAAGCTGATCGATCGGGATGCCCGTTTCATGGCTGACAATCGCCATCACACAAGCCGCCTGCGTCTCGTCGATGCCCTCCAGCACCACCTGCGGCGATGCCGCAGCCGATGCTGCTCCACGCGCCGAAGCGGTCGCCTGCATCGACGCAGACATGGCGGGCACCTGATGACGCTCCATACCGGATACCGCGCGAGAAATGACCAAAATGACTCCCCACAGCAATGCCAGCATGAGGAACACGATGACAAAACCGGATAACGCCACAACCAGCGCATCCAACTGACTCAAAGGATCGCGAACCATAATCAGCCGACCTCCTTAAACGAATAGCTTGCCGTGAAGGTTTTTTCACGACGATCGAAATACTGCTCGGCCTGCTGCGGAAAGGCGATGAAAGAAAGCACATCTTCATCGCAGCGTGCACGGCTGCCCAGATACGCCTTGGCTACCTCAAACTCCGGCTCCAGGCTCTCCGCATAGCGGCCGGTCATGGGCTGCTCATTACCCAACACCTTTTGCGCCAACTCCGGATTAATCTTACCGGGCGCTTTTCCGTATTCGCCCCTGATATAGTTCTTTATTTCCTTGCCGATGGACTTATAGCGCTCACCCAGCAAAACGTTCACGGTCGCCTGCACGCCAACCATCTGGCTCAGCGGCGTCACCAGCGGCGGATAACCCAAATCAGCACGCACGCGAGGCGTTTCATCCAGCACCGCATCCAGCTTATCGATTGCATTCTGCGACTTGAGCTGCGCCACCAGGTTCGACAGCATACCGCCCGGAATCTGATAGATCAGCGCATCCGTCTTGGTGGACAGGACATATGGATCGAACATACCGTTTGCTGCAAACTTATCCTTGATCGGCAGGAAGAAATTGTTGATGCGGTTAAGCTCCTGCGCATTGACACCGCAGTCATAGCCCATTTGCCGGAGTGCGTAAACCACCGACTCGGTTGCAGGCTGACTGGTACCGCCCGAGAAGCAGGAGGTCGCACAGTCGATACCGGCCGCACCCGCTTCGGCGGCCTTGAGGTAGGTCATATAGCCCAGCCCTGTTGTCGCATGCGTATGCACATAGATGGGCAGCCGGATGTTCTTCCGCAGCGCAGTGACCAGATCATAGCACTCCTGCGGCGACATGATACCCGCCATATCCTTAATACACAGCGAATTACAGCCCATCCGCTCGATCTGCCTGCCCAGTGAGACAAACATATCCAGATTGTGAATCGGGCTGAGCGTATAGCAGATGCAGCCCTGTGCATGTCCGCCCGCCTTCAGGCACTCGTCCACAGCGGTCTCGATGTTGCGCAAATCGTTGAGCGCATCGAAAATACGGATGATGTCCATACCGTTTTCCACGCTCTTGCGTACAAACCGGCGCACCGTATCATCCGAATAATGATGATATCCCAACAAATTCTGTCCGCGCAGCAGCATTTGCAGCTTGGTATTTTTCATGTGCGACTTGATTTTTCGCAGGCGCTCCCAAGGGTCCTCGTTCAGATAACGCAGGCAGCTGTCGAAGGTCGCACCGCCCCAGCATTCGATAGAATGATAGCCGGCCTTATCCATTTCATCCAGCACGGCTTCAAAGTCATCAAACGGCATACGGGTTGCGATCAGCGACTGCTGTGCATCACGAAGCACAGTTTCGGTGATATGCATTTGTTTCACAGATATGCCCTCCTTATAGCCGAAAACAGAGGATTGAGTCAAACTATACCTACTCCCCCATTTTACATAACTGTATCATAGCATGTTCTCATTCGACACGCAATGTTTTTCTTTTCACAAATTTTTTACCCATTTTTGTTTCAATTTTCTCCTGCCGCTTGATTGACATTTCATTT
>DXEF01000064.1 GCA_019115085.1 Candidatus Agathobaculum pullicola
GCTGGCGTTCGCGGTCACGTTTGTACTGGGCGCGGTGCTCGAGCGGGTGGTTGTCTCCCGTCTGTACGGGCGCGAGATCGACTCGCTGCTGGCCACGTGGGGCATCAGCCTGATTTTGCAGCAGGCTGCGCGTTCGATCTTCGGCGCGCAGGGCGTGAATGTCAACGCTCCGGCTTTTTTATCCGGTGGTCTGAGCATTGGCGGCTGCACCTTTTCGTATAACCGTTTGTTTATTCTGGGGTTGGTGCTGGTGTGTATGGCGGGCGTCGGTGTGCTGATGTACCGCACGGCTTTCGGCCGACAAGTGCGCGCAGTCATGCAGAACCGTCCGATGGCGCAGTGCATGGGTATCAATTCCCGCCGCGTGGACTGTCTGACATTCTCTCTCGGCTCGGGCCTTGCGGGCCTTGCGGGCTGCTCCATCGCGCTGCTCGGTTCCATCGATGCCACAGTGGGCCAGAGCTACATTGTCAACTCATTTATGGCCGTGGTTCTGGGCGGTGTCGGCCGTCTGCTGGGAACCGTGGTCGGTTCGACCGCGATCGGCGCGTCGAGCATCTTTGCAGAAAACTACACCTCCGCGACAATTGCAAAAGCAATTGTGTTGCTATTGGTGATTGTGTTCCTGCAAAAGCGCCCCCAGGGCCTGTTCACTATCCGCAGCCGCAGTCTGGATGACTGAGGGGAGGTATATCCAATGAAACGATTCAAAAAGCAAGGCGCAAACCTGAGCTTTGTCCTCATTGTTGTGATTCTGGCAGCCATGCCGCTGCTGCTGCAGGCGGGCGTGATCTCGGCCAGTTCGACCATCCTGTTTCTGGGCAAGTGCATTGCGTTTGCCATTGTCGCCATGGGACTGGATCTCATATGGGGCTATGCTGGTATTTTGTCGCTCGGCCACGGCCTGTATTTCGCGCTGGGCGGCTATGCCATGGCGATGTACCTCAAATTGCAGGCGACAGGCGGCGGAATCACAGATTTTATGCATGTCGGCGGTCTGACCGAACTGCCGGCCATTTGGCAACCGTTTCAGACGCTGCCGGGGGCGCTGGTGATGCTGGTGCTTGTGCCAACGCTGGTTTCCGGTCTGGTCGGCTATTTCATTTTTAAAAATCGCGTCAAAGGTGTCTATTTCTCCATCATTTCTCAGGCGTTGACCTGGGCAGCGTATTCAATTTTTATCGCCCTGTCGCCCTATACCAACGGTAACGTCGGTATTACGGAGATTCAGACCGTGCTAGGCAGCATCCGCGGCGAGAAAAACCGTGCACAGATGTTTCTGCTGTTCTATGGCGCGCTCATACTGATGGCGATTGTCTACGCGCTGTGCCGGTTCCTGACCGGTCGCAAATTCGGCAAGCTGCTCGTTGCCATCCGCGACGGCGAAAACCGCACCTATTTCTCCGGCTATCAGGTCAGCCGCTACAAGACCTTCGCTTATGTGCTGTCGGCCATCATCGCGGCGTTGGCGGGCGCGCTGTTTGTCAACTTTAACGGCTCTATCACTCCGTCACAAATGACGATTTCCTACTCTATCACCATGGTAATCTGGGTAGCGGTCGGCGGGCGCGGTACGATCATCGGCGCGGTAATCGGTGCGTTTGTCATCAATCTTTGCGAGTATAATCTGTCATCGGGCAGCTTGGTCGATCTGTGGCAGTACATCATCGGCGGTATTTTCGTCGTGACCATCCTGTTCTTCAAGGGTGGATTGGTCGGCTTGGTTTGCGAACAGATCCCCGCGTGGATACGGCGTCTGCGCAGCCGTGCGGCGACGGCGCGCGAACCGGCTGGACAGGTGCAGAAGGGAGTGTGATACAGGATGGTGCAGGAAAAAGGAGTCGTACTCGATATCAGGGGTATTTCGGTCTGCTTTGACGGCTTTTATGCGCTGACCGAGGTCAGCGCAGCCGTCAAGCGGCATTCGATTCATTTTTTCATCGGGCCGAACGGCGCGGGCAAGACGACGCTGCTCGACATCATCTGCGGCAAGACGCGGCCGACCTCCGGTACGGTGATTTTTCATCCAGCGGCACGCAGCGACGTCCGCCTGACCGGTATGCCAGAATATCGTATTGTGCGCGAGGGCATTGGACGCAAATTTCAGGTGCCCAGCGTGTTTGCGGGGCTGACTGTGTGGGACAACATGCTGCTGTCGCTCAAAGGACACAAGGGCATTTGGGATTCGATTTTCGGCAAGCCCTCCAAGGAGGAACTGGAACAGGTTGATGCAGTGCTGGCGCGCGTCGGCCTGCGCGACCGCACACAGGAGCGTGCCGGGGCGCTGGCGCATGGCGAAAAGCAGTGGCTGGAAATCGCCATGCAGCTGGTGCAGAAACCGGAGATTATCATGCTGGATGAACCGGCAGCCGGTATGGGCAAGCCCGAGACCATGCGCACGGGCGAAATCCTGCGGGAGATCAAAAATGAGTGCACGGTGATCGTCATTGAACATGATATGGACTTCGTGCGGCAGACGGCAGACGTTGTGACCGTGCTGCACGAGGGTAAGGTGCTGACCGAGGGCACGGTGGACACGGTTTTGGCTGACCCTACGGTGCAGGCAGTTTATCTGGGACGCGGCAGCGCCGCGTCGTAATGCAAAGGGAGGAACGGGTGATGCTGAAAATCACAGGCATGGATAGCTATTACGGCGAAAGCCGTGTGTTGCACGGGCTGTCGCTCGAGGTACCGCGCGGCGAAATCGTCGGCTTGATCGGGCGCAACGGCGTGGGCAAATCGACCACGCTCAAAAGCATTATGGGGCTGGTGCGCACGCCCTGCGGCTCTATCCAGCTGGACGGGGATGAGCTGATTAACCGGCCGACCTATGAGCGTGCGGCAGCAGGTGTCGGCTATGTGCCGCAGGGACGCGATATCTTCCCGCAGATGACCGTGCAGGAAAATCTGGAGCTTGCCATGTATGCGCGCAAAAAGCGCGGCAAGGTGCCGGATTATATTTATGAGTTGTTTCCCATCCTGCCGAAGTTCGCTGCGAGGCGCGGCGGCGATTTGTCTGGCGGTCAGCAGCAGCAGCTGGCGATTGCCCGCGCGCTGGTCGCGGAGCCCAAGATTCTGATTCTCGATGAGCCGACCGAGGGTATTCAGCCCTCGATCATTGAAGACATCGGAACCGCAATCCGCCGGGTCAACAGGGAGCTTGGACTGACTGTTCTGTTGGTCGAACAGTATCTGGATTTTGTGCTGCAAAACACCGGTCGCCTGCATGTGATGGAAAAGGGCGAGTTGATTTATGACAGCCTGACCGCAGAAGCGGACGCGGTGCATGTGCAGCGCCTGATGACGGCATGAGCGGAGGCGTATTGGTGCCGATCGAGGCGGGCGCGAGCATCCTAATCGTCGATGACCTGCCTGATCACCTTGCGTTTGCGGGCGCTATCCTGCGCCAGCAAGGCTATCGGGTGCATGCCGCAGCAAGCGGAAAGGCGGCGCTTGCTTTTTTGGAGCGGCACGCGCCCGATCTTATCGTGCTCGATGTGCATATGGAGGGTATGGATGGGCTGGAGCTGTGCCGCCGCATCAAGCAGCAGGAACGCACCAAGGATATTCCCGTGATTTTTGTAACCGCCGACAACCATCCTGCGGCGATTACCGCCGGCTTTGAGGCCGGGTGCTGCGATTATGTTTCCAAGCCGTTTGTGCGCGCAGAGCATCTTGCGCGCATTTCGGCGCATCTGCGTATCGCGCGGCAGACGCGGGCGCTGGCCGAGTCGTATGAGGAACTCGACCGCTTTTGCTCAGCAGTCTCGCACGATCTGAAAAGCCCGCTCAGCGTGATGCGCATGCTGCTTTCCGCGCTGCGGGAGGAGCTGGGAGACCATCTTGACGGTGAGGCGGCGCACATTGTGACCATGCTGGACGACAAGGCTGGAGAACTGACCGTCATGATCAACCGGTTGCTCGAGTTCTCGCGGATGTGTAACATCAAGCCGTCATTTGAGAGGCTCGATCTGGAAGCCATGCTGCGCGCGTGCTTTCAGGAGCAGCGGCTGGCCGAGCCTGATCGGAGTGTTGCGCTGCACTGCGGCGCGCTCCCGCCCGTGCGGGGAGACGCGGTGCTCATCCGCATGATGCTGAAAAATATCCTCAGCAACGCGTTCAAATTCACGCGTACGCGCGAACAGGCTGTCATCGAGGTGCACGCAGCGGAAGAGGACGGTTTTACCGTTATTTCCGTGCGTGACAACGGCGGGGCTTCGATATGTCTTACGCAGGGAGGCTGTTTCGCATTTTCCAGCGGCTGCATGTGCAAAGCGAGTTTGAGGGTACGGGCGTTGGGCTGGCCATGGCCGATCGCATCATGCTACGACATGGCGGGCGCATCCGTATGCAAGGCAAGGTAAACGAAGGTGCGGAGGTGTTTTTGTATTTTCCGCGCTGTGAATAATAAGGAGGTACATAGTATGCATATTGCAAGTACACTGATTTCCGCTGCGGTCGGCGGAGCGTTTGGCATCGGATCGGGCGGTGCCACGGTGGCATCCGCCGTGGCATTGCACCACGGCAAAGCTCCGCGTCCGCTGCTGATGGGCGCGGCGGGTGCGGCGGTGTTTGCCGCACAGATGATAAACTTTTCCATCGCGGGCACGGGCGCTTCCGGACACATCGGCGGCGGCTTTATGCTGGCGGCCATGCTCGGCCCTGTACCGGCATATCTGGTGATGAGTGTGATTTTGACCGTGCAGTGCCTGCTGTTCGGGGACGGTGGCCTGCTTGCGCTCGGCTGCAATGTGTTCAACATGGGCGTGCTGCCGTGCTTGGTGATCTATCCGCTGCTGCAACGCTGGATGCATGGTATGCGGCGGCTGCCGACTGCCGCGCTTGGCGGTGTGGTAAGCATGGTGCTTGGCGCGCTGGCTGTGGTGTTGGAAACTGCACTGTCTGGCGGCGCCGGACTGGATATGCAGGCGTTTGCAAGCAACATGCTGGGCATTCATGTGGCAATCGGTATCGGCGAGGGACTGATTACGGCGGGTCTGTTGGCTGCATATGACAAGGCGTTCTCCCGGAGCGCGCGCTGCGCATTCGGTGGCACACTGGGTCTCACGGCGGTGACGGGCGGCTTGCTGTCGCTGTTTGCGTCAGCCCATCCGGACGGACTGGAATGGTCGCTACTGCGTGTCGCGGGCGCGGACGGCTACGGCAACACCTCGGCGGCACACACGCTGCTGGGCCGCATTCAGGATACCACGACCCTGCTGCCCGATTATGCGCTACATGCGGTCGAAGGTGCACTTTCCTCCAGCGCGGCCAGTCTGATCGGCTGTGCACTGGTGTTTGGGCTGGCGATCTCGGTGGGAACCGTACTGCGGGCATCCGCTGCACGCCCGACGGCATAAAGGAGGAAGCGTATGCGTTTAACGCCAAGAGAAACCGACAAGCTGCTGCTCCATCTGGCAGGCAGTGTGGCCAAAGAACGCCGTGCGCGCGGTCTGCGGCTCAACTATCCGGAGGCAGTTGCGCCCATTTCGAGTGAGATTGCCGAGATGGCGCGGGACGGTCGCACGGTGGCCGAGCTGATGCAGGCTGGCCGCAAAATCCTGACCGAAGAGGATGTCCTGGACGGTGTGGCAGAGATGATACATGAAATACAAGTGGAGGCGACTTTCCCTGATGGCACCAAGCTGGTGACCGTGCACAACCCCATCCCTACCACCGGGCGACTGGTGCCCGGCGAGGTGCTGTGCGCGGACGGGTTTATCCGCCTCAACGAGGGACGGGAAACCGTCGAAGTGACCGTGGTCAGCACGGCAGACCGCCCGATTCAGGTCGGCTCGCACATCCACTTTTTTGAGGTCAACGCCCGGCTGCGGTTTGACCGCCGCGTGGCATGGGGCATGCGTCTGGACATCCCCTCGGGCACAGCGGTACGTTTTGAACCGGGCGAGACCAAAACCGTCCGCCTGACGGCCATCGGCGGCACGCGCGAGGGCTACGGCCTGAACGGGCTGTGCAGCGGCCCGATGGACGACCCGGCAGTGCGTGAAGCAGCGTTTACCAAGGCAAAGACGCTCGGATTTTTGGGGATGGAGGACGACGGCAAATGATAGAACTATCCAGAAGAGACTATGCGCTGATGTACGGCCCCACGACGGGCGACCGCGTACGGCTGGCGGATACCTCGCTCATCATTGAGGTGGAAAAAGACCTGACCGTTTACGGGGATGAAGCCAAATTCGGCGGCGGCAAGAGCCTGCGCGACGGCATGGGGCAGTCCTGCACTCACACGGATGCAGATTGTCTGGATACCGTCATTACCAACGCGCTCATCGTGGACTGTACGGGCATTTACAAAGCGGATGTCGGTATCCGGGACGGTAAAATCGCGGGCATTGGTAAGGCGGGTAACCCGCACATTATGGACGGTGTGACGCCGGGGATGGTCATCGGTGCATCGACCGAAGCGATTGCGGGCGAGGGGCTGATTCTAACCGCAGGCGGCATCGACAGCCACATTCACTTTATCTCCCCCACACAGGTGCGCACGGCGCTGTACTCGGGCGTGACCACCATGATCGGCGGCGGCACCGGCCCGGCCGATGGTACCAACGCTACAACCTGCACACCGGGTGCATTCCATCTGGCACGCATGTTGCAAAGTGCAGAGGATTTGCCCATCAACGTGGCCTTTCTCGGCAAGGGAAATTGCTCGTCCGAGGCACCGCTTGCCGAACAGATTCAAGCGGGCGCCGCAGGACTGAAACTCCACGAGGACTGGGGCAGCACACCCGCTGCAATCGACTGCTGTCTGTCGGTGGCGGAAAAGTACGATGTTCAGGTGTCTATCCACACGGACACGCTGAACGAAACCGGCTGTGTTGAAGACACGATTGCCGCGTTCCGTGGGCGCGCTATCCACACCTACCACACCGAGGGGGCGGGCGGCGGCCATGCGCCGGATATCATCCGTGCGTCGGCGTTCGATTATGTGCTGCCCTCCTCGACCAACCCGACCATGCCCTACACCCGCAACACCATCGACGAGCATCTGGATATGCTGATGGTGTGCCACCACCTTGATAAGGACAATCCCGAGGATGTGGCTTTCGCGGACAGCCGCATCCGGCCGGAAACCATCGCGGCCGAGGACGTGCTGCACGACATGGGCATCTTTTCGATGATGTCGAGCGATTCGCAGGCGATGGG
>DXEF01000065.1 GCA_019115085.1 Candidatus Agathobaculum pullicola
AGCCGTCCTCGAGCATACGCTTAACGGTGACGGTGTTGCCTTCCTTCTTGATTTCCGCAGCGTAGGAGATCTGCGGGATTTCGAGCTTCTCCGCGATCTGGGAGCCTACCTGCGCGGTGTCGCCGTCGATCGCCTGACGGCCGCAGAATACGATATCGTCATCCTCAAGGCCAATCTTCTTGACAGCGGCCGCGAGGATCTGAGAGGTTGCAAAGGTATCCGAACCGCCGAACTCACGAGCGGAAACCAGAACCGCCTCGTCCGCGCCCATCGCGAGCAGCTCGCGGAGCATGCCTTCTGCCGGAGCCGGGCCCATGGTCACGACAACGACCTTGCAGCCGGTCTCGTCCTTGAGCTTGAGCGCAGCCTCAACCGCGTTGAGGTCATCCGGGTTGGTGATGGTTTCCATGGATGCGCGGTTGAGCGTGCCGTCGGGATTGACTGCAACCTTACCGGAGGTATCCGGAACCTGCTTTACACAAACAATTGCCTTCATAGTTCAGTTTTCCTCCTTTACTTAGCGCAGAATCTGACCGGCGATGACCATTCTCTGAACCTGAGAAGTGCCCTCGTAGATCTCGGTGATCTTAGCGTCACGCATCATGCGCTCCATCGGGTACTCACGGATATAACCGTAGCCGCCGTAGATCTGGACACACTTGGTGGTAACATCCATTGCCACTTCAGAAGCGTACAGCTTTGCCATAGCAGCTTCCTTGGTAAACGGCAGACCCACGTCGTGGTTGAACGCAGCGCGGCGAACAAGCAGACGAGCCGCGTCGATCTGGGTGTACATATCGGCTACCATCCACTGCAGGCCCTGGAACTTGTCCAGCGTCTTGCCGAACTGAACGCGCTCCTTCATGTACTGGATCGCCTTATCCAGCGCGCCCTGCGCAATGCCGAGCGCCTGAGAAGCGATACCGATACGGCCGCCGTCCAGCGTCATCATAGCGATCTTAAAGCCGCCGTTCTCCTTGCCGAGCAGACGGTCAGCCGGCAGATGCACATCTTCAAAAATCAGCTCGGAGGTCTGCGAGCCGCGGATGCCCATCTTGTGCTCGATCTTGCCGATGGAGAAGCCCGGGTCATCCTTGTCCACGATGAACGCGGAAATGCCCTTGTTGCCCTTGGACTTATCGGTCATCGCGAAAACAACATAAGTATCCGCGCGGCCGCCGCCGGTGATGAACACCTTGGTACCATTGAGGATGTAGGAGCCATCCGGCTGCTTCTCAGCGATGGTCTGCTGTGCAGCGGAGTCAGTGCCCGCGTTGGGCTCGGTCAGGCCGAATGCGCCCACCTTTGCGCCTTCCTTAGGCTCGATGAGCGGGCGGAGCCACTTTTCCTTCTGCTCGGGCGTACCGAACGCGTAGATCGGCCAAGCGCCCAGCGTGCCGTGCGCGGAAATAATCGCACCGGTGGTGCCGCACACGCGGCTCACCTCTTCGATTGCGATAGAGTAGCAAACATAGTTGCCGCCGGAGCCGCCGACTTCCTTGGGGAACTGAATGCCCATCAGGCCGTACTTCATCAGCTTCTGGACAGTCTCTTCCGGATAGCGCTCCTGCTCGTCGATCTCGGCTGCGAGCGGCTCTACTTCGTTAAGCGCGAACTCACGGCACATCTTCTGGAACAGTGCTTCTTCTTTTGTAAGCCTAAAATCCATGCCATATACCTCCCAAAAAATATTCGCGGGTGTACAGAAAAACACAGCGCCCGATGCCCATGGGCCGCAGCGCTGCGTTCCAAGCCAACACCCTACTTTGGAGCATGTCTATTTCTATTATATCGTTTGCCGGGAATATGTCAAGGATTTAACACACTTTTGCGTGAGATTTTCGACCCGTTTTTTTCCATTGTAAACCCGTATTTTAAACCCTGTGTGGAATCCGGGAGATTGTTTGCATGATGTATTACACGCCTGGTATCCCATATGGTATCCCAGCGGTTTTTCTCATATTTCCCGCCCCTTCTGCATAAAAAGCAAGGAAGGCCATTATATAAGGAGGAAAAGTCTATGTGTGGAATCGGCGGCTTTGTCGATTATGAACACGACGCGCGCCGCTACGCCGCAGCGGCAAAGCGCATGCAGCGCAGCCTGACGCCGCGCGGTCCGGACGCGGCGGGAGACTATCAGGACGCGGACGCAGTGCTCGTCCATCGGCGCCTTATCGTCATTGACCCGGATGGCGGCCAGCAGCCCATGTGCGCGCCCGACGAAAACACGGTGTTGGTATATAACGGAGAGTTATATAATACAGAAGAAATACGAAAAGACTTACTCGCACGCGGACACACGTTCCGCGGCCATTCGGACACCGAGGTGCTGCTGCACGCCTTCCTTGAATGGGACACGGACGCTTTTGCGCGTCTCAACGGCATTTTTGCGTTCGCCATCTGGCAGAAGAAAGAACGGCGGCTCGTGCTGTGCCGCGATCGTCTGGGTGTTAAGCCCCTGTTTGTCGCACACTTGCAGGACGGCATCGTATTTGGTTCAACCGTCGGCGCGGTGCTGTGCCACCCGGCGGTCGAGCCTGAGGTAGACGAGGACGGCCTGCGCGCCGTGCTGCTGCTCGGTCCTGCGCGCCCACCCGCGTCCGGTGTATTCCGGCAGGTCGACTCACTGCTGCCCGGGCATTACGCGGTGCTCACACCCGAGGGCTACGCCGACCACACCTATTGGAAGCTGGAGGCACATGAGCACACAGACGATCTAGAAACCACGATTGCACGCACACATGAGCTGATCTGCGACGCGGCGCAGCGGCAGCTGGTGTCCGATGTACCGCTTGCTTGTTTTCTGTCGGGCGGGCTGGATTCCTCCATCCTGTCCATGCTGGCCGCCAAGACATACGCCGCCCGCGGCGAAACACTGCACACCTGGTCGGTTGACTACCGCGACAACGACAAATACTTCACCAAAAACAGCTTTCAGCCCAACAGCGACAACGAATTCATTCAGATGATGGTCGATGCACTCGGTACAAAGCACCATAATGTTGTCATCGAGCCGGACGCCCTATGCGCGGCGCTGCTGCCCGCGACCGACGCGCGCGACCTGCCCGGCATGGCGGACGTGGACTCCTCGCTGCTGCTGTTCTGCGCGGCAGTAAAACAAGGCGGCACGACCGTCTGCCTGTCCGGCGAGTGCGCCGACGAGTTGTTCGGCGGCTACCCATGGTACCACCGGGAGGAAATCCTGTTTGAGGACACCTTCCCGTGGTCGCGCTCGGTTGACCTTCGGCTCGGCCTACTCGCGCCCGGTATCGTGCGGGATGGTGCGGAATTTGTCCGCGAGCACTATCTTGCCACCTGCTGCCGCGCGGAAAAGCTGCCCTCCGACAGCGCAAAAGACGCACGCATGCGCGAAATGTTCGTGCTCAATCTGGACTGGTTTATGGCGACTTTGCTCGAAGGAAGCGTTGCAAGAAGATAGTTCATAATACACCGCAAATCCACCGTGCTTTCCCCTATTTTGGCCACAAAAACAACGCACCCCGGATCAGAACCACAGACGAGCAACAACAAAGGAGGCCCGCCAATGATGACCACAACCGCCGCAGTAACTCCAAACGCCACCCTATCTCCGGGCGAATTGAAGGCCCAGATCGTGCGCATCCGACAGGGATTCGATCGTCCGCTGCCGACAAAATAGGCTGGGCGGCAATCGCCGTCCCAGCCCCATGATACCATAGCAAAGGAGGCGCGCGAATGGTCGCTATCTATACCCGTCAGTCCGTCGAACGGGCGGACAGCATCTCGGTTGAACAGCAGGCGCAGCTTTGCCGGGACGCACTGCCCGCAAGCGAAGCGCAGACCTGCAAAGTATACACCGACAAAGGCTTTTCCGGCAAAAATATCGACCGTCCAGCTCTCCAGCATCTGCTCACCGACGCGGAAGACGGGCAAGTCGAAAAAATCCTTGTGTATCGGCTCGACCGTATCAGTCGCTCGGTGCATGACTTCACCGGCCTATGCACCCGCTTGTCAGCGCGCGGTGTGCATTTTCAGTCGGTCACCGAGGGGATCACACTCGACAATACCCCATCGGGCACCGTGATGGCACAGATCATGATGGTGTTTGCACAGTTTGAACGCGAAACCATCCAGCGCCGTGTCACCGACAACTATTTTGCCCGCGCAAAGGCCGGCATGTACTTGGGTGGGCGTCCCCCTTTTGGATTTGACAAGGGCGAAACGCTGGTCGACGGCAAGCGCACTGCCTGTTATATAGCCAATCCACAGCAGTCCGCGTTGATGGCCTCGCTTTATGAGCGCTACTTGCAGGACGGCGAGACCCTTGGCTCGCTCGTGCGTTGGCTTAACGCAAATGGATACCGCACCGCACGCGGCGGCAGCTGGTCCTCGCTTCCGCTCGGCCGCCTGCTGCGCAATCCCGCGTTCGTGCGGGCAGACGCGGCGGTCTACCGCTATCTGCAAAACAAAGGCGCAAGCATGAACGATCCCATTACGGCCTACGACCAGCAGCACGGTTGCTACTGCTACGCACCTCTCCATTCCGTGCCGGCTGACAAGCGCCCGACCAAGCGCAAATTCACCAACCTGTCAGGCAGTTGTGTCACGCTTGCCCCGCATGAGGGCATTGTAGACGCCGCGCTCTGGCTGGATGCGCAGCACAAACTTGATTGCAACCGTGTCCTGAAAAGCAGCGGCGCCGGCTCTCACAGCTGGCTTTCTGGACTGATGAAATGCAAAAAATGCGGCTATGCCATCACAGTGGTCAACAAGCCCGCCGGGATGCGCGGCCATTATATCAATTGTGGCGGGCACAAGCGGGGCAATACCATCTGCCCGGGACGCAGCCAAGTGATTACACTTGAGGCGATCGAAGGCGCGGTCGAGATGAAGCTGCTCGATTTTCTAACAAGCTACCGAACCGTGCAAATTCAATCGCGGCAGCGACACGGCGCGCAAGCAAATAAGCTGGAAATTGAGATCGATGCCCGCGAAAAGGAGATTGGACGGCTTCAGCAAAATCTGACCCATATCCTTGAGCCGGATGTCATACATATCATCGCCGCGCAAATCCATGAGGCGAACGAGCAGTTGACCGCGCTCAAAACCCAGCGCGAGGCGCTGCTCTATCGGGAAAATCCCGCCGAACTGGAGCCATATTTTGAAGCTGTTCTAACCGAATGGTCCGGCTACACCATCGAGGAAAAAAAACGCATCGCCAAGGTCGTGATCGAACGGGTATGGGTGGGCGACGGCACCATCGAGGTATTGTTCCGTGCCGCATATGGCTCGTGAGAGGTATGCGCAACTGCGGAGAACTTGCCTATTCCTCCAAGGTATAGCCGTAGCCGAACAGAAAGTAGTTATAATCGGCTGTATCCGAAGTAAAGGAAAGCGGAACGGTCTCGCCTGCGGCCAGCGGCCCGACATAGGCGTTATGTACCTCCAGCGGCTCGTCCGGAATGGTGGCATCGTCCCCGTACTGCCGTGGGTTGTCCAGCTTGTAAAGCGAAATCTCCAGCTGAATCATACCGAAATCCACATCGGTCTGGTTGGTGAAGCTCCCGCTGTGCTCCCCCGCATATCCCCGGTTTATGCCGTCCGCCTTTTGGTAGGAAAAGGTGGTGTCATCCAAAATCCGGTTAAGCTCCTCGCGTATCGCCGCGTCAATATCCGGATTATCCCCCGGTCGATACAGCTCCTCCTCCGGAATCGGCATGTCTGTACTGTCTGTCGGCGCGGCGGCTTCTGCCTGCATCCCGTCTTTCGGCAATACCGCTTCCTGCGCCGTTTCTATCTGCGCGGACGGCGCCTTGCTTCCTTCGATCCATTTCGCCCAAAGCTGCGAAAACAACCCATAAAGGGAAAAGGCAATCAGCAAAATCCCGATAATTGTCAGCACAAACAAACTGCCGTTTTTGACCCGTTCTTTCATAGCACACCACTTTCCACACCATAAGCGGAACGCGAAAATGTTCCTCCCTGTATCATTTCCCATTTATACCGTTTTTTTCCTTATCTCTATATTGTGTATTATATCAAAGCCGCACAAAAATACCAGAGTAAATGAAGGATTATTTTTCTGTTTTCACCAATGGGAACGAGATGCTTACTGTGTGCCGACTGCAGCGCGATTCTATCCAAACGGCTGTGCGGTTGCTCGTGCTGCATGCAGGCTGCACGCTATACAGCGATAGCTTACCATGCTGCCGGACAGAAAAAGCCCGCCGCAGAAGTTCTTTTCTGCGGCGGGCCTTTTTTATCCGTCAAGGTCACCTTCCGTGTCTACATCATATAGTTCCCGCTCACTGCCTGCCTGCACCAGCACACAGTCCGCGCCGCGCAGCAGTTCCCGGCCACCCTCATCTCCCTCGAGCGCGCGCAAGGCGGGTGCCAGCGCCGCACAAAACAGGTTGGGATTGCCGCGCCGCTCTCCGAACACCACGCGCGCCATGCGCACACCGGGCGCGGCCGCGTTTAGCAGATGTGCAACCGTCTCCACGGTCAGGTACGGCTGGTCGGCCACGACGAACACCACAAAGTCACCGTCCTGCAAATCCAGTGCATCCAGCCCTGCGCGGATGGTGTAGGACAATCCCTTCTCGCTCTCCGGACTATCCACCGCGCGCACGCCGTGCGACTCCGCGCCCGCACGCACTCCCGCATAGCGGGAAACCACGGTCAGCGTGCAGTCCTCCCGCTCGCGCACGAGTTGCGCCAGCATGTCCAGCCCGTGCCGATAGAGCGACTTGCCATCCAGCACATGCAGCAGCTTATTTTCCCCGAAACGCCGGCTATTGCCCGACGCTAAAAACAGAATATGCTTCATTCCTGTCCCTTCTGTATGCCCCAGAACACCTTTTCCGGCGTAATCGGCAGCTCACGGTGCCAAACGCCGGTTGCGTGCGCGATGGCATGCGCCAGCGCGGGCGACGGTGTGTTGATGACGATTTCACCAATCGACTTTGCGCCGAACGGGCCGCTCTGCTCATAGCTCGACTCAAATTCCACCCGCAGCTTGCCCATATCCAGCCGCGTCGGAATTTTGTACTGCATAAAGGAGTTTTCCGCGATGCGGCCGGTCGGCTCGTAGGTCACATCTTCAAACAGCGCCATGCCGATGCCCTGCACCAGACCGCCCTCGGTCTGCACGCGGGCCAGCGCCGGATTGACCGGCGTGCCGCAGTCCACGACCGCGACATAATCCACTATGTCGACCTGTCCGGTTTCCTTGTCCAGCTCGATCTCGACCATACCGACCATAAACGGCGGCGGTGAGACAGGCGACGAATGGGAAGCGGTCGCCTGTACAGCGGTCTCGTTGCCGCACATCGATTTGGTCGCGATATCGAACAGAGAAACCTCGCCCGTGCCGTCGAGTTTTCTCACCACGCGGCCCGCAAATTCGACCTCGTCCGTGCCGCAGCCCAGCATGTCCGCCGCGACCTTGCAAAGATTTTCCTTCAGCTGCGCACACGCTTTTTCGACCGCCTTACCGGTGACATAGGTTGTCGAGGACGCATACGAGCCGGAGTCATAGGGCGACGCGTCCGAATCCGCGCCGAATACCGCGATATCATCCACCGAGCAATCCAGACACTCGGCCGCCATCTGCGCCAAAATGGTGTCACAGCCCGTACCCATATCCGCCGCGCCAATCGACAGATTATAGAAACCCTCATCGCTCAGCTTGATGGTGGCCGAGCCGACGTCCACGCCCGAAATGCCCGAGCCTTGCATCGCCATTGCCACGCCCGCGGTGCGCACCTTGCCGTTTCCCATATCGCGCACGGGATATTTCTCATCCCAGCCGAACAGCTCCTTGCAGCGCGCCATGCAGCGGTCGAGCGCACAGGCGTTTGCCTGCTCATTGTAATAGGCCGTCATGATCTGCCCTTCGCGCACCATGTTGCGCTCACGGATGGCAACCGGGTCAATGCCCAATCGGTCGGCCAACTCGCTGACCGCGCTTTCCACCGCGAAAATGCCCTGCGTCGCGCCGTAGCCGCGGTACGCACCCGCCGCCTGTACGTTGGTGTACACCACATCATAGGCAAAGCGGAACGCCTCGAGGTTTCCGGTATAGAGCGGAATCGACTTGTGCCCGGACAGGCCGACCGTCGTCGGGCCGTGTTCTCCGAACGCGCCGGTATTGGACAGCGTATAAACGTCCATTGCACGGATAACGCCGTCCTTGTTGGCGCCGACACGCACATGCACTTCCATTTCGTGCCGCGGTGAGCCGGCAATCTGACATTCCTCGCGGGAATAGATCATCTTGGCCGCCTTGCCGGTTTTCCATGTCACCAGCGCGGGATACACCTCAGCCACGACCGACTGCTTTGCGCCGAAGCCGCCGCCGATGCGCGGCTTTTCCACGTGGATCTTGCTTTTCGGAATATCCAGCGCGTTTGCAATGATGCGGCGCACATGGAACACAATCTGCGTCGAGGAAATGATGTGCAGCCGTCCGTAATGGTCAATTTCGGTATAGGTGCGGAAGGTTTCCATCATCGCCTGCTGGCAGGCCTTGGTATGATAGGTGTGCTCAATCACCTCATCACAGTCGGCCAGCACCGCGTCCACGTCGCCGTCGCCGCAGGTTTCGCTGGCGCACAGGTTGCGCTGGTTGTCCGCACCGACCGGACAAAGCGCGCGCCAGTTGTCCTCGGGATGCACCAGTATTTTGTTATCCTTCGCCGTATGGAAATCAAGCACCGGCTCAAGCACCTGATATTTCACTTTGATGAGTTTTAACGCCTTATCAACCGCCTTTTCGGTTTCGCCCGCGACAATAGCCACCGCGTCTCCCACAAAACGCACGCGCCGGTCGAGAATCAGCCGGTCATAAGGCGACGGCTCAGGGAAGGTCTGTCCCGCCATGGTAAACCGCTTCTGCGGCACATCCTTATAGGTGAAAATGCACTCGATGCCCGGCACTTTGCGGGCAATGTCGGTGTTGATTTCCTCAATCAGCGCATGCGCATGCGGGGAGCGCAGCACTTTAACCACCAGACAGTCATGCGGGGTCACGTCGTCCACATAGGCAGGCTTGCCCAGCAGCAGCTGCATTGCGTCCTTTTTGCGCACGGGCTTGTTCACCACGCGAAAATTCGTCTCCGCCATCACGCATCCCCCTTTCGGCTGTCCAGATAGGCACGAATACCGCGCAGCTGGCCCTCATAGCCCGAGCAGCGGCACAGATTCCCTGCGAGGTAGGCGCGGATCTCATCGTCGGTCGGGTCGGGGTTCTCGCGCAGCAGCGCAATCGTATTCATTACAAAGCCGGGGTTGCAGAAGCCGCACTGCTCCGCGCCCTGATCGGCGATAAAACCGACAAAATCCTCGGCCTCCTCCTGCAAACCCTCGAGCGTCTGCACATGGTGGCCCGCCGCGCGCGCGGCCAACACGCTGCACGAGAGCACGGGCGTGCCATCCAGCAGCACGGTGCACAGACCGCAGTTTGCGGTTTCGCAGCCGCGCTTGACCGAATAGCAGCCATGCGCGCGCACAAAGTCAATCAGCAGCATATCCGCGTCGATTTCCGCGGTCAGTGGCTTGCCGTTGAGCGTCAGTTTGATTTCCATGCCTTATCCCTCCTTTGCCAGCGTCATCGCCGCCCGACGCACCAGCACCTTGCAGATTTCGCGCCGATAGTCCACACTGCCGCGCATATTGCCCGCGAGCGCCGCGCGGGACGCAACATCCTCTGCAAAGGCGCGCGCACTGTCCTCGGTGATGCCCTGCGCCAGCAAGCCTTTATCATCCGCGAATACGGCCGCGGGCATCGGCCGCGCGCCAATGGCACAGGTATATACCCCATCCTGCGCGGCAAGCGCCACGGTCAGCACGGGAAAATCGGTCGAAATATTGCGCTGGGACAGGTACACAACCTGCCGTGCCGCCTTGGGTACGATGACCTCGGTCAGAATGTCGCGCGTCGTGCGCGGCAGCGCCGCGAAGTCGGAGAGCGACATTTCACCAGCGTGATGCAGCACGACCCGCGCATCCAGCGCCAGAAACAGCGTCAGCACATCGGAAAAGCCGAATCGGCCCCACAGACTGCCGCCCAGTGTGGCACAGTTGCGAAACTGCACGCCGACGATATGCTTGACCGCCTGCTCCATTGCGCCCTGCGTGAGTTTGGCAAACCCTTCATGCAATTCCAGCGCGCGCAGCGGCACCATCGCGCCGATGCGGTATTCCGTTTCGGTTTCCTCGATTTTATCTAGTCCCAAATCGCACAGGTCAATCGCCGTGCCGACCTGTCGTCGGTGCATCTTGAGCCACAGCATACCGCCCAGCACCACGTTATTTTTCTTTTGGCAAAGCGTGTATGCCTCGTCCAAGCTCTGCGCCCGTACATATTGATTGATCGAAAGCACCTTTCCCATCCTTCCGTCCTCATGTTCCCATATCCTGCCGCGCGGACACCGCTCATCAGCCGGTATCTTCCAAATCGCAGCCATCTTGCAGTCATACTCTGTTTTTCTGTCTGCTTCGCAGACATTATACCATAGAAAGCGGCTTTTCTAAAGCGGTTTCCACTATTTTTATACAGAAACCGTATTTGTATTTCCCCGCTTGACTTTAGTCCGAAACCGTACTATACTATAATCCGAATTCGGACTATGGAGGAGCGTATCCTATGGAACTGCACGCCAAAATGGAGCAGCTCAACACCTGCATCTGCAAGATGACCGAGCTGTACCGCACCTGGGCCAAGCGGCACGGCATGAGCTATAATACCATGATGACGCTTTACGCACTGGGGCAGTCGCGCAAATGCACGCAAAAGCAGATTGCGGACGAGTGGCTCATCCCCAAACAGACGGTCAATACGGTCATCAAGGAACTGGAACGGCTGGGCCATATCCGATTTGAGCCGTTGCCCGGCAGCAAGCAGAAGGTAGTCTGCCTGACCGAATCCGGCCGCGCCTACGCCGACAGCTGCCTGCACGAGCTGTACGAGATGGAAGCGCGCGCGCTGTACTCGCTCGGGCAGCCGCTGACCGATATTTTTATTGCGTGCAATCTTGCCTTTGTGGAGCGGCTGGACGAGGAGGTGCGCGGTCATGCAGGAGAATAACGCGCTGGCGCGGCAGTTCACCCTGCCCTCGCTGATGCGCTTTGCGCTGCCCAATATCATTATGATGGTTTTTCTCTCCATGTATACCATTGTGGACGGAATGTTTATCTCCCGTTATGTCGGTACGCTCGCGCTGAGCGCCGTCAACATGGTTTTCCCACTCAACTGTCTGGAAATGGCGCTGGGCATCATGCTCGCCACGGGCGGCAGCGCGATCATCGCGCGGCAGTTGGGCGAGGGCAAGGAAGGCAAAGCGCGGCACAACTTTTCGTTTCTGATCGCGGTATCGGTCGCAGTCAGCCTGATATTTTTGCTTGCCGCAATCTTTTTCCTCGACCCGATCATTTCCGCGCTCGGCGCGAGTGAAGCGCAGTTTGGCCTGTGCCGCACCTACGCGCGCATCCTGCTGCTGTTTTCGCCCGCGTTTTTCCTGCAAACCGCGTTTCAGACACTGTTCATTACGGCGGGCCGGCCCGGATTGGGTCTGGTGGCAACTGTGGGCGGCGGTCTGACCAATATCGTGCTCGATTATGTGTTCATCGCGCGCTTTCACTGGGGCATCGCGGGCGCGGCGGTCGCCACCGGACTGGGCTACCTTGTACCCGCCGTGGTCGGACTGGTGTTTTTCGCCTGCAACCGGCGCGGCACGCTGTTCTTCGTCCGCCCACGCGCGGACGGACGCATGCTGCTGTTCGCCTGCGCCAACGGCTCGTCTGAAATGGTCACCAACATCGCAAACGCCATCACGACTTACCTGTTCAACCTGATTTTCCTGCGCTACTGGGGCGAGGACGGCGTGGCGTCCATCACCATCGTTTTATATTTTCAGTTTGTGTTCACCGCCGTGTTTTTTGGCTTTTCAATGGGTGTCGCTCCGGTGTTCAGCTACAAATACGGCGCGCAGGACACGCCGCAGCTGCGGCAATTGTTCCGCTACTGCATCGGCTTTGTCATTTTGTGTTCGGTGTTCTGCACCGTGCTGTCGCTTCTCGTCATCCGGCCCTGTCTGGCGTTGTTCACCAATACGGACAGCCGTGTATTCTCCATCACGATGGAAGGCTTCCCACTCTATGCCGTCTCCTTCCTGTTCATGGGCGTGAGCATTTTTGCCTCCTCCCTGTTCACCGCCTTTTCAGACGGCCGCGTGTCAGCCATCATCTCTTTTGCCCGCACGCTGGTGTTTCTCGTCGGCATGCTGCTGCTTCTGCCGCTGCTGCTGGGCGAAATCGGCGTATGGCTGGCTGTTCCCTCGGCCGAGCTGCTCGGCATTGTGGTTTCCATCTGTTATCTGGTCCGCCTGCGCGGCGTGTATCATTACGGCGCGACAAACGGATAGAAAAAAGCTCCTTCGCATCAAGCGAAGGAGCTTTTGCATTTCACAAAACCTTAGTTATTTGCCGTTTTCTCCTTGGGCAGCAGAATATTCAGCACGATAGCAACGAATGCCGCCGGAACAATGCCCGAACCGCCGAATACCAGCTGTACCGCCTGCGGCAGACCAGCCAGTACCGCAGCGTTCGCGCCAAGGCCGTAACCCAGGCCGAGTGCTACGGATACAATGGTCATGCTGCGCGCGGTCAGCGGCTCACGGGTGATGAGCTGGATGCCGCTCATGACAATCGAGGAGAACATGATAACCGCCGCGCCGCCAAGCACGCTCTGCGGCATGATGGAAACCAGTGCCGCCAGCTTGGGGAACAGACCGCACAGGATGAGGAATACCGCGCCGCACGCGAGCGCAAAGCGGTTGACCACCTTGGTCATCGTGACCAGGCCGACGTTCTGGCTGAACGAGGTGTTGGGCAGCACACCGAACACAGCGGCGAAGGAAGAACCGAGACCGTCGCAGATAATGCCGCCGGACAGCTCCTTATCGGTCGCCTCACGGCCCATGCCGCCTTCCATCACGCCCGAAATATCGCCCACGGTCTCGACCGCGGTGACGATGAACATAATCATAACAGGCGCAATCGCGCGCACATCAAACACAATCGGCACCGGCATGATCTCCGGCACAGCGAACCAGCTGGCCTGCGCCACCTTGTCCCAATTGAGCACCCACGCTTTGGTGTACTCCACGCCCTCGGCAGTCACGCCAGTGGGCGAGATAAACAGCGGCAGCACCGCGCACAGAATATAGCCGAAAACAATGCCCAGCAAAATACACGAATAGCTGAGAACGCCCTTGGTGAAATGCTTAAAGATCAAAATAACGACCAGCACCACCAGCGCGATCAGCAGATTTTCCACCGAACCGTAATCCTTCGCGCCCGAACCGCCGCCGAACGAGGCAACGCCCACGCTGATGAGTGACAGACCGATGGACAGTACGACCGTACCGGTTACCACCGCGGGGAAAAACCGGCGCAGCGGCTTGAGGAAGAAGCCCAATACGCCCTCAAACAGACCGCCGATGATGGACGCGCCCATCATCGCGCCGTAGGCGAGAATACCGCCGCCCATGACGTTGGCCACACTCTGGAACACGCCGATAAAGCCCGAGCTGGTGCCCATGATGATCGGCACCTTGCCGCCGATAGGACCGATAGCGAACAGCTGCACCAGCGTTACAATGCCTGCAATCAGCATCGCGTTCTGCAAAAGCGACACCTGAAGCGCCGCGAACCGCTCCGCGTCGCTCATCGCAGCGCATGCGCTCGTGATGATGAGGATGGGCGTTAAGTTACCCACAAACATTGCCAATACATGCTGAAGGCCCAGCGGAATCGCCTGTGCCAGCGGCAACTTGGCGTGAAAGTCGTACGGTCCGAAAAATTCTTTTTTCGTCGCCGCACCGTTTTGCTGCTTTTCTTTTTCCATTTTATCCTCCCTGCTTACCATTTTGTGTAATGAATCATTTTTATTATAACAAAAACAGGCGTACACTCCCACATGCTTTTGCTTTTTTTGCCACAAATTCGTATTTTCTACAAATAAGCCAACAGATCACACATCAAAGCGGCTTCTCTTGTCTTGTTTGACGCAAACCGCCGCTGCACCGCGTCCCCCGCAAAAGACAAAACCGGCTGCATCAGCCGGTTTTGTGCGTCTTCAGTCGTCCCGGAAGCGCACGGTCTGGGTTTGGGCATCCATGCCGTCCACAATCGCCAGCGACTCGACGCGCAGGCCCTTTTCGCGCAGCATCTTACCGCCGCACTGGAAGCCCTTTTCAATTACGATGCCGATGCCCGCAACCTTGGCGTGCGCCGCCTCGATAATCTGGCACAGGCCCATCGCCGCGCAGCCATTGGCGAGGAAATCATCGATGATGAGTACATTTTCGCCCGGCTGCAAAAAGCGGCTGGCCACAATGACCTCATACTTGCGCTTGTGCGTAAACGATTCGATCGGCGCGGACAGCATGGTGCCGTCCAGGTTAATCGACTGCGACTTTTTGGCGAACACCACCGATACGCCAAAATACTGCGCCACAATCGCCGCGATGCCGATACCGGAGGCCTCGATGGTCAGGATTTTGTCGACCTTGACATCGGCAAACCGACGCTTGAATTCCTTGCCGATTTCGTTAAACAGGTCAATATCCATCTGATGATTGAGGAAATTATCCACTTTCAGCACATTTCCCTCTTTAATCACGCCGTCTTTCCTGATTCGTTCTTTCAAAAGTTCCATGCTCTTGCTCTTCCTTGTCCGTTCATCCTCATAATTTCTTGTTAAAAGCATAGCATTTTTCGCGCGCGCTGTATACTTTTTTTCACAGGTTTTTTACACATTTCTCATTTTGTCCGGTCGGTATCCTGCTGCAACGCTGCGCGACCGCAAGGACCGCATGAGTATGTATTCCGGTTTGGAGGTGCGCGTGCCCTTCTGCGACCATCGCATCGTCGAATATGCCTACAACATGCCATGGGATTTCAAGGCGCTGGAGGGCCGGGAAAAGGGTATCGTGCGCCGCGCATTCGCGCACGAACTGCCGGAGGAAATCGTCGTGCGCAAAAAAAGCCCCTATCCCAAGACCTTCCACCCGGCCTATACCCGCCTGTGCGCGGACTATGTCCGCCGCATCTTCGAGGACAGCGACTCCATTGCCGCGCATCTCTTTAACCATGCCGCCGTCGAGACGCTCATGGAAAAGCCGGAAAGTCTGGCCGAGCCGTGGTACGGTCAGCTCATGCGCACCCCACAGATTTTCGCCTATATCATCCAAATCGACCGCTGGCTGCGGCAGTACAAGGTGCGGCTGGTGTGACCGGCTGCCCCAGCCCGCTTGACAAGGAGGTTTTGCCCATGCCCAATCCCACCGAAGATTCCGCCGTGCTGCGCGTGGTTGTCACGACCGCGCTCGGCGCGCTGCCGCTGGCTGACGCCTCGGTCACGGTATCGACCGCGGCCGACGAGACCGGCGCGCGCGATCTGCTCTACTCGGTGCGCACGGATGCGGGCGGCATGACGCCGCCCATGACGCTGCCCACCCCGCCCCGCTCCAACTCCATGATGCCGGACGGCGGCCTGCCCTACGCGGTTTATACGGTCGAAGTCGCGCGCCCGGGCTACACCCCGGTCACCGCGCTGCATGTGACCATGTTTTCCGGCGTACCCGCTGTGCTGCCCGTGGCGCTCACACCGCTGCCGGAAAACCAATCCTCCGCCCAGACCGATCTGACCGCCACGGGTGAGCCACAGGTGCTGTACCACGACCAATCCAATCCCAATGCAGAGGAGTGATTCGCTTTGCCCCAGTCCCCGGTGACCATCCCGGAAACCATCACGGTTCATCTGGGCACGCCCTCATCCGCCGCGCAGAATGTCACCGTCCCCTTTGCCGACTACATCAAAAACGTTGCCTCTTCGGAAATCTATCCAACCTGGCCCGAGGAGGCCATCCGCGCCAATATTTACGCGCAAATCTCCTATGCGCTCAACCGCGTGTTCACCGAATGGTACCGCGCGCAGGGCTATGATTTCGACATCACCAACTCCACGCGCTTCGACCAATCCTTTGTCCCCGGGCGCGACATTTTCGAGAATATTTCCACCATTGTAGACGATATGTTCAACAGTTACCTCACCCGCGGCAACGCCATCGAGCCGCTGTTCGCCCAGTACTGCAACGGCACGACGGTGACCTGTCCCGGCGGCCTGAGCCAATGGGGAACGGTGCCGCTGGCCGAGCAGGGTATGACTGCGGAGGAAATTGTGCGATATTACTATGGAGACGACATCAACATTGTGCGAAACGCCCCAATTGCGCCCAACCTCGGCGGGTCGTGGCCGGGCGTGACCTTCCGGCTGGGCGATGTGTCCGAGGAGGTACGCACCATACAAAACCGCCTCAACCGTATCTCGACCAACTATCCCAATATCCCGAAAATTTATCCGGTCGACGGCATCTACGACGCGGACACCGAGCGCGCGGTTCGCGCCTTCCAGAAGCAATTCAACCTTGGCGTGGACGGCATCGTCGGCCGCGCGACGTGGTACCGCATCGCGTTTATCTACAACAACGTCAAGCGCCTGAGCGAGCTGGACAGCGAGGGCCTTCTGCTCGAGGAAATTTCGCGCCAGTTCCCGGAAACGCTGCGCGAAGGCGCGACCGGTCCGGGCGTACAGCTACTTCAGTATTTCCTTGCGATTGTGGGCGAGTATTACGACCAGCTGCCGCGCTGGCAGCCCAGCCAGATCGACGGCATCTTCGGTCCGCGCACACGCGAAGCCGTCGAAGCGTATCAGCGCATGATGGGGCTGACCGTGGACGGTATTGTCGGCCGCAACACATGGAACGCGCTAGTGTCTACCTATCAGTCCGTGCTGGCCGTACAACCCGATCAGGGCTTTTTGAGTGAGGTCGCCGGACTGCCGGATATCTTCCTCGTGGAAGGGATGCGCGGCGAGGCGGTGCGCGAGGCACAGGAGCTTATCAATACCATTGCGCGCGGCTATCCCGAGGTGCCTTCCGTCACGGTAGACGGTATATTCGGTCCCGCGACACGAAACGCGGTTTCGGTCATCCAGTCGATATCCGGCCTGCCTGCTACCGGTGCAATCGGCCCGCTGACATGGGAGGAAATGGCCCTGCTTGCGCGCGACGTACTGGTGTCCTCGCAAACCAGCGAGGGACAATACCCGGGCTATCCGGTAGGAGAGGAGGCGACCGCCTGATGTATACCGACAGCCAGCGCAGGACGCATATTTACGATTTGCAGCGGTTTCTGCGCCGCATCCAGCAGGAGCAGGGCGCGGTGCAGCCGCTCGCACCGGATGGGATTTTCGGTCCGGAAACCGCTGCCGCCGTGCGGGAATTTCAGCGGCGGGGCCGCCTGCCCGTGACAGGCACGGCCAATTTCGACACATGGACGGCCATCTACGCCGCCTATCTCGCCCTGACCGACCTTGACGCACTGCCGGCTGCGGTCAACTTCTTCCCGGCGGGCATGAATAGCAAACTCAAGCGCGGGGACAAAGGCCCTTCGGTCTTTGTGCTCCAGCTCATGCTGGGTACGGCTGCGCCGCACTTTGGGAGTGTGCTCCCCGTCCCCCTGACCGGCGAATACGACGCCGACACCGAGGCCGGTGTGCGCCAGGCACAAGGAGTATTTCAGCTGCCGCAGACCGGCGAGACCGACCGTGCCACCTGGGCAGCGCTCACACTGTTCCATAACAGCTTTTTCGGCCGCACACCGCTGACGTGGACGCTGGAATAACAACAAAAAGGACGCCCGAAGGCGTCCTTTTTGTTGTATCATAGCGTTATTCCGCTGTATCTGCGGTCTCGGCAGCCGCATCATCCGTAGCGGATGCGTCCGATGCCGCGTCCTGCGTATTGAGGACTTCCTGCACCTCGGCGGGCAGGTAATCGCGCACGTTCTGGTAGGTGATTTCATCATATACTTCGGTCGTTTGTACGTCTGCCTCCTCCATCCACTGGGTCAGCAGGTCGTCCATCGTGCCGGCTACCGCCGTTGTCAGCAGGCTTCTATAGTTCTCCAGTTGGCCTTCGATATCCAGCGGTACGCGCTTGATGATGTGATAGCCGTAAGGCGACTTGATCAGACCGGATACCTCGTCCTCGCCCAGCGCCTTGGCGCCGTCATAAAACTCAGCGACCATGTCCCCATTGGTAAAGATGTAGCCGTCCGGGTTGCCGGCCAGGCCCGGGTCCTCGCTGTATGCGTTCATCAGCTCGTCATAATCCTCGCCTGCATTGATACGGTCCAGAATCTTCTGCGCCTCGGTCTTAGCCTCCTCATCCGTGCGGATGGTTTCGCCCGTGGTGGAGTCGACGGTCGAAATCAGGATATGCTTGGCGGCGATGTAATTGTCGGCGAAATACTGCCGCAGATCCTCGTCACTCGGCACACTGGCGCCGTTTTCACCGAAATAATACTCATTGAGCGCATTATAGCACAGGCTGATATACATAAAGTTGCTATAGCTCTGATCCGAGAAGCCGAAGCCGGCGATTTGCTTGACAAAAGCGTCATAACCCATCGAATCAATGGTATCCTGCCGCAGCTGGGTCATCTGCTTTTCCTGTGCGTAGGTCGGCTTGAGGCCCAGTTCTTGAAACTTCTGCAATACCACGCGCGCATACACCGATTGATCCTTGGCAGCCTGCGGCATGGAAGAGCCCAGCGTTGCGGCGGCATATTCGTCATTCCACACGTCGCTCATGCCAAACTGCGCATACATATTGGCATAATACGCCATGTTGTACAGCATATAGCCCGCATATTCATCCGCGCCCACCTCGTCGCCGTTGACCGTCATCACAACCGGCGCACCGCTGTTGAGCGGCTGATACCGGATGGTCATGCTTGCCGTTCCCCAGATGGTACCGCCCATAACCACAACCAGCATCACAACCAGCGCGACGGCGCGCTGCACCATTTTGCTCATATTCTAACTCTCCTTATTGCGTAATCAAAACAGACTTTAATCAGTATAGCACCTTTCAGAAGGCGATACAAGCAAAAACACAAAATCGTCACAATCCGTCAGGCTGCTGCTGCCAAACGCTCCAATTGCGTATTGAAATTGGTGTAATGTTGCAGACGCCAATGGTCGTTCCAGCCCAGTGTGCGGTCGCGCGGCGCGCGGTACGGCAGGCTGACCGGATATGGAGCGTGATAATAATTGATCCCCGTAGCGCCAAAACCACGGTTTTCGTCCAGCTGCATCACATAGAGCACATAGCCGCGCGGGTTTTCCGCACCCAGCGGATAGCTGATCACACCGCTGATCTGGTTGCTGGTATAGGTACCGAACATGTTGGTTGTCGTCACGGTATTGTCCGATAAATCGGGAATGGGCGCGGCATAGGTTTGCCCCCGCTTCTCGTACACCAATCGCCCGCCAATCAAATCATAGCCGTAGTCGCTGTCCTCAAAGGCGGAAAACGCATCACCCCAATACGCGCTGCCCTGCACCCACGCAAGATAGTGCAGCACCGCCATACGGTAATCGGGCAGCTCAATATAATAAGTGGACGCAATCATCGTATCCGCACCGGCGGGAGGCTCCGGCTCGACCGGCGCACGTTTGGGCGCGTTGGTCTGGTCGCACAGCGTCATGCTTTGCGCATTCGGGCCAAACGCCAGCATCTCTGCGCAGCAGGCGACATGGAACGCCCCATCCAGCGCGCGCACGTCCTCGTCCGTGAGGTCGGCCAGTACCTCGTCCGGCAAACCGAGGCTCTCCAGCTGCTGCCGCAGCTCGGTCTCTCCGTGTTCCTCCATCGGCGCGGCGTCCAGCCGCGGGTGGTTGACACATACGCTCAAGGCCAGCATGAGCAGCAGGCAGCCGCCGAGATAGCCCCACCGAACCGCGCTCGTATTCAGACGCACCGGGGCCGCGGTAAAACAGTACCCCGCTTCGCCCATCGTCTCGCCCAGCCGGAACAGCGCGCGCACAATGCACACAAAGGCAATCAACATCGGAATCGCGGCCAGCCAGCTATGCGCCAACGGCGAAATCGCCAGCACAAGGATGAGTCCTTCCCAGCACACGGCCGCCTTGAGCGGGTCGCTCTTTGGCTCAATCCCGGCCGTGCGGCATACCTGCCGCAGCCCGGCACGCAGTGCAAGCATCTGTACCATCTGGATGGCCATACCCATCAGCCCGAGACCGATATCCAAATCACCGGTCGGCAGCCATGGCGTGACCGACAGCACGAGAAACGCGCCCACCCATACGAGCCGCACAGCAGACAGCACCCACGCCAGTCGGAAGGCCGCGCCGTTGCGGCGCAACGCGCGGAAGCCCAGATATTGCAGCACCACGCCCACCGCGGGCAGCAAATATTGCAAATACAGAAAGTTGAGCGTGATGCCGGTCAGCGCCAAGCCCCCCGCGATGCGGTCGATCGGCTCATGCCACGGGTTGACCTCATCGACCACGCCCTGCGTAGGTATGGTATCGGCGATTTCCTGCTCGATCATCCGGTCAAATTCGTCCCGTTCCCGTCCGGTCATAGCGCATCACCTCCCAACGCTTTTTGCAGGCGGCGGCGCAAACGGTACAGCCGTCCCTCGACCGCCCGCTCGGTCAGTCCCATTTCCGCCGCGATCTGTGCGGTGGACTGCAAATAATAATACTTACGGTAAAACAGCAGCTGCTCGGACGCACCGAGCGCGTCAACCGCCTTTTGCAAAAGCCGCGTGCGCTCGCGCCGCAGCACCACGTCCTCCGGCGAGGGGGAAGCCCCTGCCTGCTCCTCCCATGTATCGTCCGGCGCATGCCGGCGGCGCAGCCGATCGACCGCCGCGTTGCGCGCCACAACCGTCATCCACGCAGCCAGCGTGCCTTTTTTCGGGTCGAACGAGGCAAACCGCTCCCACACGTGCAGGAAAACATCGCTGACACATTCTTCCGTATCCTGCGCGTCGCGCAGGATGCCGCGTACAATGTACTGTACCATCGGGCCATATTGCTTCTGCAAAAGCGTTACACCCTCCGCATCACCCGCGGAAAGCAAAGCGAAAATCTGCTCGTCCATGCCGCCACCCCCTTTCCTCTATCCTTCCTATCTATATCTACGCAAACTCGCGGAAAAACCCACGCTTCTTTCCATAGAAAAAACGGCACAGCGTTTGCTGTGCCGTTTCGGAATATGCGTGGATTACTCCATCAGGCCGACGCAGTCGTAGTACGGCTTCTCGGCAATCAACTTTTTGTTATCTTTAAACAGAGTATGACCAAGTGTAATCACCAGATAATCCGCCTTGGCCAGAATCTCCTCGAAGGAGACGTTCGGAATCCCCTGTACCTCGCTATCCTTTGCAAACGGTTCGCAGGCAATGACGTTTACGCCCTTCTCCTGCAAAATGTGGCACAGCTCGATCGAGGGGGACTCGCGCAGGTCGTCCACGTCCGGCTTATAGCTCAGGCCGAGCACACCGACCGTGTCGGTGACCTTTGCCATCTTGGAGACGACCTTTTCGGCCACAAAGCGCGGCTTGTTCTCGTTGCGCTCACGCGCGGCGAGGATCACCTTGGCCTCCGCCGGGAACTGCTCATAGATGAACCACGGGTCGACCGCGATACAGTGGCCGCCCACGCCTACGCCCGGGGTCAGGATGTTGACGCGCGGGTGGCAGTTGGCGAGTTTAATCAGCTCGAATACGTCAATGCCCATCTTGTCGCAGATGACCGACAGCTCATTGGCATACGCGATGTTCACATCGCGGAAGGTGTTCTCGGTCAGCTTGCACATCTCGGCGGTCAGGTCGTCGGTCTTGTGCACCACACCCTTTTCCAGCACCTTTTCATAGATGGACGCGGCCATTTCCGCCGCTTCCGGCGTGCGTGCGCCGACGATGCGGTCGTTGTTCTTCAGCTCATACATCATATTGCCCGGGATGACACGCTCCGGGCAGTGTGCGACGTGAATTTTGTCCATCTCAATACCGGACTCCTCGGAGAGTACACGCGCAAGCATCTCACTGGTGTGCGGCGGCACAGTGGACTCAAGGATAACCAGATTGGACGGCTCGAGCACCTTACCGGCCATACGTCCTGCGGATTCGACATACTTGAGGTCCGCCTTGTGGCTGCCGGTCTCGTCCTGATAAAACGGTGTGGGCACGGCGATATAAAACACGTCCGACTTGGCAAGCTCGGTCGAGAAATGCAGATGGCCATGTGACACTGCGGTCTCAAACGCCTCCTGCAAACCCGGCTCTACGATGTGGATATGACCGCCTTTGAGAGTTTCGATTGTTTTTTCGTTCACATCAAAACCGCAGACCTCAAAACCGGCTTCCGCAAGCGTGATGGCGGTCGGCAGGCCAATATAGCCCAGACCCATGACAGTAATTTTCATAATAATCTTCCTTTATTCAGCAAAATCTTCTTACATTATACCACTTTTTTTTAAAATTTCAATCAAAGGTTTGAATTTCCACACCAAAACCGCTATAATGAATGATGTCACGAATTCACACTATCTCGATAGGATGATTGCTTTATGATTTTCAAGGGGCTGCTTGATGACGCGCGCTCGATCCGTGATCGCGATCCGGCTGCGCGCACCACACTTGAAGTTTTTCTACTCTATCAGGGCTTTCATGCACTGATCTACCACCGTCAGGCACATTGGTTGTATAAACACAAGCATTTCTTTCTTGCGCGTGCGCTCTCACAATTTGCCCGCCATATGACCGGCATCGAAATCCATCCGGGCGCGACCATCGGCCACCGCCTGTTCATCGACCATGGCATGGGTATTGTCATCGGCGAAACCGCCGAAATTGGAGATGACTGCACAATTTACCATGGTGTAACCCTTGGCGGCACCGGTCATGACACGGGCAAACGCCATCCGACCATTGGCAACAATGTTCTGATTTCGACAGGCGCAAAGGTGCTTGGCCCGTTCACCGTGGGTGACAACAGCCGCATCGGCGCAAACGCGGTGGTGCTGCAGGAAGTGCCGCCCAACTCTACCGTGGTCGGCATCAAAGCCCGCGTGGTCAAAATCGACGGTCAGCGTGTGCCGTCCTATGACCTCGACCAGATTCACCTGCCCGACCCGCTGGCACAGGAGCTGTGTCGCTTGCAGCATCGTGTATATGTCAACGAGCAAAAGCTCAAACGCGAAGAAATCCGCGACCGCGAAGCGGACGAATGAAGCTCTCCGTACGAGAGGGGCTTTGCCGAGCGTTTTAATGAAAAAGCCTGCATCCGCAGGCTTTTTCTATTGGTTATACGCGTGACGGCGCGGTAATGTCTAAGTTTTGGGGCCGTTGTAAAATCAAGTTGAACAGTTAAACAGAAAAATCCATAACGGAAGTATCTGTGGTAGGCTGAAGGAGCATGGGGCGCAGACAATCTTGCGATTGTCCGCGCCCCATGCTTTTACTTTTTTACATCAAGCCGTTCTCTATGAACCGCATCAGGAGCGTGGCCACCTGAGCGCGGCTGGCCTGACCCTGAGGATTCAACGTGTTGTTGCCCATACCGGAAATCAGGCCCTCCTGAACAGCCCAAACCATACCCTCGGTGGCCCAGCCGCTAACAGAAGCTCCGTCGGCAAAGCCGTCCAGATTCCCGCTCACGGTGGGAGTACCGGCATAGCGATAGAGCATCAGGGCCAGCTGCTCACGGGTCAAGCCCTGTTCCATGTTCGTGCCGTCGGAAATGCCGTTCGCCATGGCCCACTTCTGTCCGGCCGCATACCATACAGAACCGGTGGAGGTATCCACTCCTCCCATTCGGGCCAGCACCGTAACCATCATTCCACGGGTCATGGTCATCTCAGGTGAGAAGAGGTTGGGGCCAGTGCCGCCAAAAATCTCCCGACTAGCGACAAAATCTATGGACTGCTCTCCCCAGTAGCCGTCCGGTACATCGGAGAAATACTTGCTGTTGTCCACGATCTTCACGCGCTGACCGTCGGTCAGGGTGACCGTCACGCCGTTTTCCGTGGTGACGGTGGTCTTGATGACCTCCTCGGTGCCATCCTCCTTAACCAGAACCGCCACAGTGCCGGATGTAGCACCGTCCACAGGTATCTCCACCGTTACCCCGTTGCTCTCAGGCAACTGCACCGTAATGGTGGGCGCACGGTCCCGGTCGCTGGTATTGGGCACACCGGGCAGAGGCAAGGCTACGTTCTCTCCCTTTTCCTCCGCGGCATCCACCGCTCGCTCCGGCACCTTGACCTCGGACTCCCATATGCCGCTTTCATCCACCTTAGTGACAGAGGAGGAACCATTCGGCTGGGTCATGGTTGTGGTGGCATTGCCGTCCGGCTTTGTCTCCACCACCGTCTTGCTGCCATCCGTAGATACAGTGGTTTTGGTGATCGTGCCATCCGGCTCTGTCACCGTTGTGGTGATGGAGCCATCCGAATTGGTTGTGGTCTCCGTCTGGTTTTGGCTGCTGGAGCTGTCACTCGAGCTGCTGTCGCTGGAGCTATCACCCGAACTGCTGTCATCCGAGCTACTGTCATCCGAGCTACTGTCATCCGAGCTGCCGGAATCATCAGAAGAAGAATCGTCGTTATAAACCCACTTTGCCGTTATGACGGTGTCAGCAGCGGGCATAGTAAACGTGGTGCTTGCGCTGAGAGCGTCGTCAAAGATGACGGCATTGGAGGAAGTCCATCCGGTAAAGTGGTAGTTTGCATTGGCTGTAGCGGTCAGGGTGACGGTTTCACCCGCTATAGCCACAGTTTTGTCAACTTTGACCGTACCTCCCTGCTCTGGATTGGCGGTGACGGTTACCGTATACAGCTTCTCAAACTGAGCGGTAAGGCTACGGTCATTGTCAGCGGTAAAGGTATAGGCAGCATCTCTGCTTACGACTGCGCCGTCCTCAACCCACGCTGCAAAGCGGTAGCCCTTATTGGCCGTGGCGGTGAGGATAACAGTGCTGTTCTCTGCAACGCTGGCCGGGCTGCTGCTGCCATTCACCGTCACGCTGCCTCCTTCCGCGGGGCTAACACTGGCAGAGATGGTATGGGTGGTCGCGGGGAGATCGCTAATCTTGAGAGAGAATGCTTTGCTGCTGGTGCCGAAGTCATTGGTAGCGGTCACCGTGAAGGTCGAAATCCCTGCCGTCGTGGGTGTACCGGAAATCCGGCCGTCCCTGTCTAAAGTCAAGCCATTCGGAAGGGTGCTGCCGCTTTCAAGCTCCCATATAACGGGACTGTCGCTATCGGCCGTAAGGGTGGCAATGTAAGGCTGCCCCACTGTGCCGTCATGCAGGTCTGTGGTGGTAATGATGGGAGCGGCCGAGTCGCCGCCGTCCTCCATGGCCTTCATGGCAGCCTCCAGATTGACCACAGCCTGCTCCACCTCTTCTATGGTGGCCAGCGGGCTGCCGCTCAACGCCCGGGCCAGAACCACCGCCCGGAACATCTCCCCTCCGGTGCCCGTGCTCTCAAAGGTCAGGCCTTTGTCGCTAACGATCTGCTCTGCTTCTGTAAGCAGAGCGCCCAGTTCACTTTTTTCCACCTGTTCGTACACCAGCAGCTCCTGGATGTAATAGGTGTTCCCGTTGCCGGCGTTGCTTTGGATGCCCTGCACCTTTACAAAGCGAGCCGTCACAGGCTGGTCTAAAAGGATGGTCTCGAAGAAATCCTGATTGCCTGTCACTTCCTTGTCTACATCCCACTGCTGCCCGTTCAGAGAGGTAAGGATCTGGAGATCTTTGCCCTTGCCGCCGTAGCGCCACTGGATATCCACCTGAGAGATGGTACGCGTCTGTCCCAGATCGATGGTAAGGGAGCTGTCGGCGTGATCGCCCTGCCAGTAGGAGTAGATCTCCGAAGCGGCGGCATCAGGCTGGGCCGCGGGGTCATCCTTTACAGGGAAAGCCTCGCCGTCCACTGCCTTCATGGCGATGCGGGTACGCTGCTCGGCGTTGTCATTGGCGTCTCCGGTCTCATAAGAGTCGCCGCCGGCATGGGTGTTCTGTGCCACGTTCACCATACCGTCATCGGTTCCTTGGTACACGGCGGCCACTTCCTCCGCCGACATGGCTTTGTTGTAGACCTTCAAGTTGGCCATCTGTCCATGGAGATCCTGACCGATCTTCTCCAGCGGCAGAACCACCGAGGAATACAGGGTAGATATGGCACCGGGTGTCAAACCGTCCTGATCCTGCTTCTGGGACAAGAAGGATACCAACTGTCCGTCCACATACAGCCGAGTGGCTTGGAAAGTACCCACTATAGTAAGGTTGACCGCTGTGCTGTTGGTGGGCACCTGATAGTCGAAGTCTCGCGTGAAGTAGTTGACATCAGCACTCAGCTTTCCGTCATGGCCGGCGGCCTGAATGCGCCCGTCATAGCCCGAGAAGAGGGAGGAATCCTCCGTATTGCCCGCGTCCAGCTTCAGGTCAAAGGACACTGTATAGGGGTAAGAGAGGGTCTTGAGCGGTGTCTCCAGCAGGGTATTGCCGTCAAAGGCCAGCCAGCCATCGCTGACCGAACCGCCAGTCAGGGATGCGTCATAACCGTTGCCGCTGGCATCATAGACGGTCTTGCCGTCCCCGGATACGTTGGTAAAATCGTAGTCCAGCACCAGAGAGCTTGCGCTGTCGATCTCCATGGCAATCTGGGTGCCTGGGCCTTCCGCCAGACGGCTGGCCCGCAATTCATACTCGGTGAAGGTGTCATCCGCATCCGTACCATCCCAGGTCTTTTCGCTGACGATGGCGATGGCCCGCAGTACTCGCTGATGTACGTCCTTTTCGATCATGCCCTCCTGACTCTGGTCGCCCCAGATTACCGCCTTGGCGCCCACCAGATTGGGTTCGCCCTGCCGGGGGTTGCCGCCGCCGAAGTTCGTGGGATCCCAGTCGTAGAAGAGATACTCCGCATTGGGGACATCCCGGTTGGTGCGGCCGGGATTGCCGTACAGGAAAGCGTCCCGGCAGTTGATGACCTGATAACCCTCTGCCGTGCGCTGGGCGGCGTTGTCATAGTTGTTAGACCAAATGTCCAACTGGTAGTTGGCCGCCAGTTCCTGATGGGTGGTATTCAAGGCGGAAGGGGCGGTGGCGAAGCTGCCAGTGCCGGCGCCCCACATTCGGATCTTGGTGTCCGTTCCCAGATTGCCCTGAATCACCTGACGCATGGAATCGGCAAATCGCGCGAAGGCGTCATTGGTCACTGTGTTATGCACCCAGTATTCGTCCGAGCCGATGTGTACCACATCCCCGGAGACCACAGGGTTGGTCCCGCCGGTATACTCATCCCACAGAGTTTGGGCAAACTGCAGCGCTCTTCCTGCGTTGTCTCCCGTCAAATCCAGCAGTTCCAGATAGCCGGAGTTGCTGGTGGCAGAGGACGACAGCATGGTGCCACCATCCAGCCAGTCGATTTGATCGGGATTGCTCTCCGCATATTTGTTGTAGAGCATGGAGTGGCCGGGCAGATCGATCTCGGTGAGCACATACATGCCCAGATCTTCACACATAGACTCCAGCGCCTGCCACTGCTCCTTGGTGTAGGTGGGATTGCCCTGATAGTCCGCGTTGCTGTTATAGTATTCTTCGTTGACCAGCTCGGCGGGAATGCCGGCATGCTTGGTCTCGGATGTCAGGCTGGGGAAGGTGTCGCTCTCCAAACGGTGGAAGCCCGAGTGGGTGTCGAAGGTAGCGCCGTTGATGTTGGCGTTGTCGTTGTCGCTGATGTGCAGGTGGTACTCGTTCATCTTGTACCACAGCATGATCTTGACGTAGTCCTGAAGCTGCTCATAACGGTAGGGGGTGCGGGCTACGTCCAGCATCAAGCCTCGGACCTCGTAGGCGGGATAGTCCCGCATGATGCCCATGGGGATGGAGGCGTGGTCCTCCGCCTGCCACAGAATCTGCTCAGCGGTAATGGTGCCGTAGAGACAGCCTGTATAGGTGGGGGCGTAGATGTGCAGGCCCTCGCCATTGGTGACCATCAGATAGCCCTCGTCCCCGAGATCATAGTCATCAGAATTGGTCAGGGATTCGATATAGATGTCATTGGGCCCGGTGGGGGCGTTCCCATTCACCACCTCCAGCGTGATGCCGCAGATTTCAGCCACATCCGCCTTCAGATTGGCCGCCACTTTGTCCAGACCAACGCTTGCTGCGTCGTTCAGCACGATCTTGGAGGTATCGGTCAGGGTAAAGTTCCCCTCATAGCCATACCACTCCTGAACCGTGGGTATGACCTCCGGCTTTGGGTTGGGGTTGGACACTGCCGGAAACCACTCAGCAGGGTAGCTGTCTCTGTGATCGGGTACCGTTACGGACACATTCTTCTCGGCGTAATTGTCCTCGTTCCCCTTCTCTGCTATACGGAGCAGCAGAGTCACTTCCCTCTCGCCGATGTTCCACTTGCTGATGGCGCCGTCATTGCTCACCACGTTCTCCTGTGTGCTGCCTCGCACCACCAGTTCCGCGCCCGCCGCTACCTCAGGCAGGACGATCTGCTGATCAGATGGGGCAGGATCGGTCACAGTGACATTGGAAAGCTCAGCATCCACATCCACCGGAGGATAAATGTTCGGGTTGGTGCCCCGCAGTTCAAACTCGACGATATTGACATTGTTTCCCCCGGGGGCTTGGGTGTTGGTTTTGTTGATGTACATACGGACGTAGCGCCCCAGCGTTGTCTTAGCCAGAGCCGGAGTGGAGCTGGTCGTGATGGTATCCGTGTTGCTCGCTGTGTCCGCAATCGTCTGGCCCGAGCCGTTGGTCACATTGGCGTTGGCCGAGGGCCGGGATACGGAGACCACCGCTTTCCAAGAACTATCAACCTCCGGCGTGTCGGTGGTCTGGATCACATAATCCATGGCCCAAACCTTGGCGTTGTAGCTGATCTTAATCTGCTCCAGATTAGAGCCGGCGGCACCCAAGTCAATCTGAAGCCACTGGGGCGTCTGGGAATCCGTATCCCGGCTGCTATCTGTTGCAACAAAGTCTTTTAAATTCCCGGAATTCCAGCTGGTACCGGTGTCCCCATCCACCGCATTGGCCGGCGAGGTATTCTCAATGGAATCAGAGGCCGTTGCCTGCCGCCCTTCCGCCAGGTTCCATGCCGCTTCCCCTATCAGGAGATTGGGCTGCTCGTCGGCGGTATAGATGGAGATCTCCCGCAGACATACGTTGTTGCCCGGCGCTTCGGTATTTACCTTTTCCACATAGAAGCGCACATACCGCTCCACCGCCGCGTTATCCGCTAAGGCAGGCGAACTGCTCTTGGTGATGGTGTCGGTGTTGGCCGCCGTGTCAGGCGTATCGTTATCGGTCTCATCGGCGATGTTCTGGCCGGCCGCATTTTTCACCCCGCCGTCAAAGGGGTCGCGCTCTACCCGAACCACCCGCTCCCAGGGATCGTTTTTCCCGTTGTCGGAGGAGGTCTGGATCTCATAGACCATGGGCCACACTTTCATGTTGTACCACAGCTTGATGGCCTCGATTTCCACCGGATCGGTGACCGTTTGGCCCAGATCCACTGTTAGCCACTGGGGGATCTGCGTGTCATCCGCTAAGGTGTACACAGCCTTCATATCCCCGGAAGCCCACTGCTGTTGCTGGTCGAAAATTCCATCCACCGCATACTGAGCGGTGGTGATACCCGAAGTTTGCTCTGAGGATACGGAAACCGCGCAGTCGGAATTTACCAAATCGACCATACTATCGGGCACCTCCAGCGCCCGGGCCGGCAAAGGCCTTAGTATGCTTAATGCTATAGCGAGACAGAGTAATACGCTGAGGCCCTTCTTCGATCCTTTCATTGACGACATCCCTTTCCTCTTTTCATTTCTTTTCTCGGATTTCTACTCGCATATTCATCTGATTTTGAGGCCCAAAGTTTAAAATTGCTATTACTTTTTTAGTATAGAATAGGAAGATATTTCTATGCAAGTATGAAGTTTTATCATACTTTTTATTTAAAAATTTCAATCGTGTTCAGGGCTTCCGCAATCCTCTCGTGCATCTTCCCGCTCCGCTGGCTCAGGAGCTGTGCCGCTTGCAGCATCGTGTGTATGTCAATGAGCAAAAGCTCAAGCGCGAGGAGATGCGCGCACGCAAAGCGGATGAATAGATGAAAACGAAGGCGCAAACTTGCCGCGCGAGCATTTCTGAAACGCGCCGAGTTATGACAAAAGCCATACTCCTAATTGCGGGTATGGCTTTTTATATTCCCTATAACAGGTGATTTTTGGTTTAACTCCCCAATGTATGCTCACATTTTTTGTTGGTAGTTTACATTGACTTTCTTTCACACAGGATATATACTCGTGATTATAGAAAACCATATAAATCCATTAAAACTAATACCAAGTAACGATTTATGATGTGGGGGATCACAATGAGAATCAGTACTAACGCAAATTATTATCCATATTTACGCAATATTTCCCAAACGAAAACAGTATCACAGTCAAATTTGTTAGCGATGCTCCAATCAGATCGCACTAACCAATCACTCGATTGCGCCGAACCAGTTTACTGGGTCGACTCTGTAGATGCACTTGGCCAACCTTGCCAGATTGGTGTCACACGGGATGACATTGTCAATCAGTACAAGGAGTGGAAGGCACAGCAGCCGCCGCTGGAGATACCGAATAAAAACGGCTGGTCCAGCGCCAACATGAAATTTCTTGAGGAACGGTATGGGGATTGCAACGAATTGCCTGTTTTCCGGCGTTTTGAACTTCTTGATGTTCTGCAAGAAATGAATATCTTGAATGGACAGGGATTACAGGAGAAAATTTTCCCATCAAAAATGGTTACAACCGATCCATCCTCCTTTCGCTGCACCGGCCGCGAATTGCAGAACGGCTCCTGGCTTGCGCTGGCGGAAGATGGCACGGAAACCGTTTATCCCAGTAAAGAGGCATGGGAAAACGCAGAATTCAGTGCGCAGCTTTGGGGCGCGTCTCCGATCAAGGATTTTCTGGCTTTAAATGATGTATTGAGCTGGGTAGAAGAAAATAGGTAATGCGCCGCGACTCCGTCCCTATCCATTTGCTTTTCAGCAAGCTCCAGATAAGCAAGAATATCAACCAGCACTTTTTGATTTTCTCTGCTCCCCCAGCCTACTGACGCAGCTGTCGGCTGTGACAAACAACAAAAGGACGCTTTCCCGCTGGGAAAGCGTCTTTTTTTCATTCTTCAAACCCTTCGGCAATGATGCCGAACAGCTCATTGATGCGCTCATACCGTCCCTTGAGATACAGCCAGCCGAACAATGCCTCGAGCGCGGTCGCCTGCGAATACTCCGCAGTTGACGCTGACTTGGGCACGCTCTTGGGCTTGGCATTGCGGCCGTAGCGGTAAATCTCCTGCTCCGCTTCCTCCAGCAGAGGCAGAATACGCTGCACCGCTGCGGCCTGCGCAGGTGCGCAGACCAACTGCGTCGTGCGGCGGTGCAGATTTTTTGCAGTCTGCATACCGCCGCAGGCCAGAAACGACCGCACCAGCACCTCATAAACGGCATCGCCCACATGGGCG
Source organism: Candidatus Agathobaculum pullicola (assembly GCA_019115085.1). Lineage (GTDB taxonomy): Bacteria > Bacillota > Clostridia > Oscillospirales > Butyricicoccaceae > Agathobaculum > Agathobaculum pullicola. Next base: position 31,475 of record DXEF01000065.1, read on the forward strand.
AGCGCAAGGCTCGACATGCGGGCGATAGCAGCGTCATCCAAAATCGGATGCAAATAGTCCATTACTTGTCCTCAGCCGCAGGGGCAGCAGCGTTTTCCGCCTCAGCCTTGGCCTTTGCGGCAGCAGCCTTCTTTGCCTGCATCTCCTTGAACTTGGCCTTTTCCTCCTCGGTCGGCACCGGCTCGATGCAGCCCTTGGGGCAAGCCTTGGCGCACATCTTACAGTTCTTGCACTTGTCGTAGTCAATCTTGGCTACGCCGTCAATCACATGAACAGCGTCAAAATTACAGGTCTTTTCGCACATCTTGCAGCTGATACAGCCGTTGGAGCAGACCTTCATAACCTCGGGACCCTTATCGCGGTTTACACAGTTGACGTGTACTTTCTTGGAGGCGGGAATGAGGTTGATGAGGTTCTTGGGGCAAGCCGTGACACACATGCCGCAGGCTACGCACTTATCCGCATTGACCTTGGCTACGCCGTCTACAATATGGATGGCGTCAAACGCACAGGCCTTGACACACGAGCCGAGGCCCATGCAGCCGTAAGCACAGGCCTTCGGGCCGCCTGCAACGCGCATTGCTGCGGAGCAGTCCTGCAGACCTTCGTACTTTGCCTTATCCACCGCGTTGCAGCCGCCGTTGCAGTAAACGTGCGCAACCTTGCGCTCGCCCGCTTCGACCGCAACGCCCATGACCGCGGCGATCTTTTCCGCCGCAGCAGCGCCGCCGACCGGGCAGCCGTTGACCGGCGCGGTGCCCTCTACGATCGCGGCAGCCAGGCCGTCGCAGCCCGGGTAGCCGCAGCCGCCGCAGTTTGCACCCGGCAGGCACTCACGAACCAGCGGTACGCGCTCATCCACCTCGACCGCGAACACCTTGGCCGCGACGCCGAGCAGGATTGCGAACACGACGCACATGACAAACAGGACGGCAACCGCTGCAATGATATTATTGATATCCATTTCTTATCTTTCCTCCTTGCTTACC
>DXEF01000066.1 GCA_019115085.1 Candidatus Agathobaculum pullicola
ACCTCCACCTTGGCAAGGTGGCGCTCTACCAGATGAGCTACAGCCGCATATATTTGGTGCCTCCGGGCGGAATCGAACCACCGACACGGGGATTTTCAGTCCCCTGCTCTACCGACTGAGCTACAGAGGCAAGTTTTCTTCAATCAATAAAGACTGAAGAAATGGCGACCCGGATGGGACTTGAACCCACGGCCTCCAGCGTGACAGGCTGGCGCTCTAACCGACTGAGCTACCGGGCCGAATCGCCGCCGCCGTAATCATCAGCGGCGAGATTTATTATATCGAAACATCAGCAAAATGTCAACACTTTTTTGACGATTTTTTTATTTTTTTATTTTTCTGCATGCGCCAAAAGCTGTCGTAGCTCTTCCCTCGAAAAAGCATAAACTTTATCGCAAAACTGGCAGGTTACCTCACTTTTTTCCTGTTCTTCCGCCATTTTGCATAACTCATCTTTTCCCATACTGAGCAGCGCGCGCTCCACCTTCTCCCGACTGCACGCACAACGGTAGCCAATTGTATCTGTCTGCAAGAAATCCACCGCAAAGCCATCCAGCACGGTCTGCACGATTTGCTCGAGCGTCATTCCCTTATCCAGCATTGCGGTCATCGGCTCTATTTTCGCCAAATTATCCTCCAAGCGGCCAATATCAGCATCCTTGACACCCGGCATCAACTGCACCAGCCAGCCACCCGCGCACTTAACTGACCGATCGGTATCCACCAGCACACCCAATGCACACGCAGACGGAATCTGCTCACTCTCTGCAAAATAACGAGTCAGGTCCTCAGCAATCTCACCGTTGACCAGTGCGACCGTACCGGTAATTGGGTCTTTGAGCCCAATATCCTTTATCACCATCAGATAGCCACGGCCTACGCCGCTACCCACATCCAGTTTGCCGTCCGCACGCAGCGGCAGCTCACAGCTTGCATTTTGCAGATAACCGCGCACCCATCCGTCCGCGTCGCCGACGCACACAATCGTTCCCAGCGGACCGTTTCCCTTCACCTGCACAGTGACCGATCCATCATCGGTTTTGAGCTGACTGCCCATAATTGCCGTCGCGGTCAGCGTGCGGCCGAGTGCTGCGGTCGCCAGCGGCGTAGTATTGTGTATCTCCCGCGCGCGCTCAACCAAACCGGTCGTCACAGCGGCGGAAATCTGAATGCCCGCATCTCGGGCGATTGCGCGAAGTAATGTGTCGCTCATTTTTATTTACTCTCTCTTTCGTGCGGTAATATAAACCCGATCTTCCCCGCCCTGCACGGGCGAGAACGATTGGTCTCCATAGGTTTTGATTTCAGAAAATCCAGCTTTTTCCAGCATAACGGTCAATTCCGGAATGGCGTAAACGCGCTCCTCATGCGTCTCCTGCGCGCGTGTCCAAGTCTCTCCGTCCCGTTCAAAAATATCGAACTGATAAGCACACAGACCGTCTTCAACCGCTGCCTGCCAGACGCAGAAAACGTCCTCATCCTCACGCACATAGCTATTTCCGTCGATGCGTGCAAACTTCTCAGGTGTATTGATGTCGAACACGAATAAACCTGTTTTAGGCTCCAAAAACAGGTGTACGCAGTCAAAAGCCTGTTGCAATACGTCTGGTTCAGTCACATAATTCACGCTGTCCAGACAGCACAGGCACACATCCACCGTCCCATATAAATCAAGACATTCCATTCTTTGATTGAGAAACAGCGGACGCGGCTGGCAGTCAAAGGTGTTATGCATGGCCTGCATGAGCATTTCGGAAGAAGCATCCACGCCTATCATATCGTATCCACGCTGCGCCAGCAGCCGCGTCAGACTACCTGTGCCACAGGCCAAATCGAGCACAAGTTTAGGCTCCACTCCCTCGCGTGCAAACAGCGCAACAAAGAATTCTGCCCACTGCTCATAGCCCACATCATGCGTGAAGCGGTCATAGTATGCCGACAGGGTCTGATAACTATTCATTGTCTTCCTTTAAGCGGTCCAGCATTTTGCGATATCCGTCTGACCCATATACCAAACATTTATTGACACGACTGATTGTAGCCGTCGATGCCCCGGTTTCCTGCACGATATCGCTGTAAATACGGCCCTCGTCCAGCATCCGGGCTACCTGAAAGCGTTGCACCATTGCACGCAGCTCGGCAATCGTACATAAATCCTCAAAAAAATCATAACAATCTTCTACTGTCTTGAGCTTCAGGATCCCTCGAAACAAGATGTCCATGTCCTCATCTTTTAGCTTTCGATTCAAGACATATCCCTCCTACATACTTATTGCATTTCTATTATTTAATATTATAGCACAGCGCTTTCATAATGTAAAGTATGAAAACCAACTTGCATGATGTTCTTATTTCCCCTATCTCGATAAAAAAACGAACCGCATCCATTGGGGGATGCGGTTCGCTTGGTTTTAGATTGAAAAACGTCTTATGCCTTGCCGTTGCAGCCGAGTACATGGATGAGCTTATGCGTAACCATATCCTTAACAGCCTGACGAGCGGGCTTGAGGTACTGACGGGGATCGAAGTGATCCGGATGCTCGTCAAAGTACTCACGAATGGTAGCGGTAATAGCCAGACGAATATCAGAGTCAATGTTGATCTTGCAGACAGACAGCTTAGCAGCCTGACGCAGCTCTTCCTCCGGAATACCGATTGCATCGGGCATCTTGCCACCGTGTGCATTGATGATATCAACAAACTCCTGCGGAACCGAAGAGGAACCATGCAGCACGATCGGGAAGCCCGGCAAACGCTTGGAGACCTCCTCCAGCACGTCGAAGCGCAGCGGAGGCGGAACGAGAATGCCCTGTTCATTGCGGGTGCACTGCTCAGGGGTGAACTTGTAAGCGCCGTGAGAGGTGCCGATTGCAATTGCCAGAGAATCGCAGCCAGTGCGCGAAACGAACTCTTCCACTTCTTCCGGACGAGTGTAAGAGGAATCCTCAGCGGAAACCTTTACGTCATCCTCAACGCCTGCCAGTGTGCCGAGCTCTGCCTCAACAACGACACCATGCGCATGCGCGTACTCAACAACCTTCTTGGTAATCTCGACATTCTCGTCGAACGGCTTGCTGGAGCAATCGATCATAACAGAGGTAAAACCACCGTCGATGCAGGACTTGCAGGTCTCAAAGTCCGGGCCGTGATCCAGATGCAGTGCGATCGGAACGTCCGGGCACTCCTGAACCGCAGCTTCTACCATCTTCACCAGGTAGGTGTGGTTAGCGTAAGCGCGCGCACCCTTGGAAACCTGCAGCACAACCGGTGCCTTCTGCTCCTGACAGGCTTCGGTAATACCCTGTACGATTTCCATGTTGTTTACGTTGAAGGCACCGACAGCATAGCCGCCTTCATAGGCCTTCTTAAACATCTCGGTAGTAGTAACTAATGGCATAGTAAACTTCCTTTCCTACAAACAAATTAGCCTAAGCTGAATTCTTCCTTTATTTTATCAGTATGTTCGCATAAAATCAAGAGCATCAGCGAAATTGCATCCATTTTTTGCTTTTCTTCCTAAAATGTGCGGCTGTATGCAAAAAATTTTGTTTTGCATTGATTTTGAAACGGTTTTATGATAACCTTATATTGCAAGAAAATGCAGTGGACAAACCCTGTGTTTTAATTTGTTAGGAGGTTTATCATTATGAGTGAACTGAAAGGCGCTTGCGTCATCGGCCAGTCGGGCGGCCCGACTTCGGTCATCAATTCTTCCGTGCTCGGCGCGTTGGAGACCGCGCTGGACAATCCGTCCATTACCCGTGTATTCGGCATGTCACATGGCATCAAGGGCCTGCTGAACGACGAGCTGTACGACATTGACAAGGAAGACCGCGACGAGCTCGCGCTGCTGCGCTACACCCCGTCCTCTGCCCTCGGCTCCTGCCGCTATAAGCTGGCCGATCCGGATGTGGATGACACCGATTACAAGCGTATCCTTGAAATCTTCAAGAAATATGACATCCGCTATTTCTTCTATAACGGCGGCAACGACTCCATGGATACCTGCAACAAGGTTTCCAAGTATATGATGAAGTCCGGCTATGAGTGCCGTGTCATGGGTATTCCGAAGACCATCGACAACGACCTCTTTGGCACTGACCACTGCCCGGGCTTTGCTTCCGCCGCTAAGTATATCGCTACCTCCTGCATGGAAATCTATCAGGATGCGCGCGTTTATGACACCGGCATGGTTTGCGTCGTTGAAATCATGGGCCGTCATGCCGGCTGGCTGGCTGGCGCAGCCGGTCTGGCAACCGCGATGGGCGCAGGTCCGGACCTGATTTATCTGCCCGAGACCGACTTCGACATGCAGAAGTTCCTGGCAGACGTAAAGCGCATCTATGCAGAAAAGGGCAACTGCCTGGTTGCGGTTTCCGAGGGTATCCACTATGCAGACGGCTCCTTCGTTTCCGAGGCCAAGACCTCCGCGACCGACGGCTTCGGTCACGCACAGCTGGGCGGCTTGGCTGCCATGCTGGCGGACACCGTTAAGAATGAGATCGGCTGTAAAGTGCGCGGCATTGAGCTTTCTCTGCTCCAGCGCTGTGCGGCGCACTGCGCTTCCAAGACCGACGTAGACGAGTCCTACATGTCTGGTAAAGCTGCCGTTGAGAACGCTGTTGCCGGCAAGACCGACTACATGCCGGGCTTCAAGTGCACCCGTGACGCGAACGGCTACAAATGCGAAATCGAGCTGCTCCCGCTCTCTGAGGTTGCTAACACCGAGAAGAAGGTTCCGCGCGACTGGATCAACGAGGAAGGTAACGGCGTAACCGAAAAGTTTGTCGAGTATGCTATGCCGCTGATCGCCGGCGAGAATGTTGGCCCGAAGGTGAACGGTCTGCCGCGCTTTGCTAAGCTCAAGAAGATCAAGGCAGAGGCGTAATCGTCTTTCAATTAAATAGCGCCTTGCGGCGCAGGATGATAAAACGGGCAAAGCCGCAAGGCTTTGCCCGTTTGCCTTTCTGAAAGGTGGGATAGAGATGAAAAAGCAACTTTCCATCCCCGTTCTGGCCGTGTTGGCCATCGCTTCCTGGCTGGCGACAAGCAGCCTTGCCACTTGGCTCAATTACGCCTATGACGGCGCACTCAACGTCAACCCGGTCTATCTGTGGATTTATGGCGCAATAACATTGCTGATCTCCTTAGTGGCCGTCGAGTATATCGAGCGCGATCCCCCCGACCGTTCACCCCGCTGGGCAGACGCGCTATTGCTTTTGCTGTGTACCGCGATCGCCTATTTGGCACTTGCATACGGCGGCTGGTATGTTTGGTATCAACCGAGCGTCTGGTATCTCTGTCTGCTGGGGCTAAGCGGTATTGCCGTCTGGCTATACCATATACTGCCTTTCCGACGGCCAATGCAGCCGCGTTCTGCACGCAGCAGAATTCAGAATACTTTCATCCTGCTACTGGTGTTCTATACGCCGCTCCTCGTCGTACTACCTCTGTATCTGCTAATTATGCACCCGGTTTCGGTTGCACAAATTACTCCAGTTGGCAAGGCCGAAGGCGGCAGATATATCGGCCGCATCACGGGCGACCGAACCGAAAATCCGCTTGGCCTCTACTTTTTCGTGGATGATGATAGCAAGCGTTGGTACTATTACGATGTGCTAACCGGTGAGCCGGTTGATTATGAGTGATGGGCTACATCTCAATTGAGGCTTTTCAAAAAGCCTCAATTTTTTTGCAGTAATTCCCCTTCCCCATGCGTCAAATGATTGGAAAGGATGTGAAGCCGCTGTGGAACCGAACCAAACCAAAACTCTCTCGTATCTGCAGGACGAGGACGGCTTTGCACGCCTGCTCGATGATTGGGGCGACCGCCTGCTGCGTCTGTGCACGCTTTATCTGAAAGACGTGCATCTGGCCGAAGACGCAGTACAGGAAACGCTGCTGCGAGCATGGCGTAAAGCAGATATGTTCCATGGCGAAGGCAGTGAAACCACTTGGATCACCCGTATTGCAATCAACGTATGCAAAAGCTATCTTCGTTCCCCTTGGAAACGCCGCCGTGCCCCTGCCGAAGAATTGGATACGCTCTTTGCCCCTACGGATGATCCGCAGGTGGATGACACCCTGCCGCGCGCGATTCTCGCGCTATCCCGTCCTTACCGCGAAGTGATCATCTTGTACTATTATCAAGAACTCAAAGCGCGCGAAATCGCAGACGTTTTACATGTGGATGTCTCGACTGTCACCGCTCGCCTATCCCGCGCCCGCAAAATGCTCCGCGAAGCCTTGAAAGGATGGTACTACGATGAATAAACGCAATATGAGGAGGGATTTGGATATGACCATGCAAAATATTACGCTTTCGCCTGAGCGGCGCGCGGCAATTCTCCAACAGCTTCATTCCCGCCGCACTAAGCTGCACTGGACAGCGGGAAAAATTGCACTGGCGGCGGTACTCGCTGCGCTACTGACCTTTTCAACATTCGCCGCTGCAATTCCCGCGCTTCGTGCCGCGCTGCAAAATGCACTCGGCAGTTTTTCCGAACAAAGCCAGTCTCTTACCGGTATTGCTGCCGAGGACAACGGCATTGAAGTGCGGCCGGTAGCGGCGCTGTCCAGCAGCAATCTGGTGCGCGTCTGGGTCGAGGTACAGGATAAAACCGGTGACCGACTCAGCGAGGATATGCTAATCAACGGCTGGATCGACCATGAGCAGGATAAAGACGCGCCGACCGTCAACGGCTGGCGCAGCGGCGAGCGTATAGTATTCTACGACGAAAATAGCCGCACAGCACTCATCGAAATCGACGAGATTGGCCGTCCGATCGCGGATGGCACTGAAGTCAATGTGTCTTTCAGTAGCTTCCAGCCTGCCGAACGCGCAGAGGAAACAGTTAATTTTCCGCGCGAGATGCTGTCCGTCACCGGGCTGAAAAACATGACACCAGACATAGGCGTGCCGCTCTTTGCAGAGCACATTCCGTTAATTCCTGAACAGACACCCTGCAAACTGGAGGGCAGTAACCGCGTCCGCCTGTCCTCGGTCGGCTTTGGCGAGGACGGTAAGCTGCATATTCAAGCCGCTTTTCTGGGCGAAGCAAATCATTCCGGCAGCAGTATACACAGTAGAGTAACCGACGAACGTGACCCGAACCAATATTACGGCGGCGGCAGATACTTCCAGTACAACGACCAATGGTATTTCGACGAAGTATTCGACATCACCCCGGAAGATCTTCCCTATCTAACCTTTGGCGACTTGCAGGGCACTTATCAGCTGCACGCCCCCGTCGAAGGCATCTGGTCGTGCACCATCACGGTGGAAACGGCCGATGAAGTCGTTTACCACCCGAATGTGCAGGTCGGCGGCGCGCTGGTCGAAGAAATCCGCGTCTCTGAAATTGGAATATCTACGCGTTCTTCCAGTAAGGGCACTAAGCTTGGCTATCGTCCCACCTACGCCATAACCAAAGATGGCGAAAAGCTGTACCTCACTGATAACTGCATCGACGGTGGCTGGGGTACAGTACTGGATGACAATGGGGATCCTTTACCAGACGGTATGGGCTACGCACACGACCAATGGGAATTTGATGAACCGCTTGACCCATCCGATATCGTCCTGCTCAACTTTGACGGCGTGGACGTTCCCCTGCAATAAGCGAAAAAAATCCTCTCCTGTTCGGAGAGGATTTTTCATGTCATCTTGCAGGAACATTTGTTCGGTGATATAATACAGGTATCTTGTAAAGGAGGTACGCGGCATGGAACAACAAACCCTGTTTGGCGGAGATGATAGCCGTCCGCTCGCGGCGCGGCTGCGCCCGCGCGACCTGTCCGAGTTTGTTGGGCAATCCCACCTGCTCAGCGAAGGCAAGGTGCTGCGCCGCCTGATCGAAAGCGATCGCATCAGCTCCATGATCTTCTGGGGACCGCCCGGCGTAGGTAAAACCACGCTGGCACGCATCATTGCAAACCACACCAAGGCGACGTTTATTGACTTTTCCGCTGTCACCAGCGGCATTAAGGAAATCCGGCAGGTCATGCAGCAGGCCGAGGACAACCGTCGCTTCGGCGAACGGACCATCGTGTTTGTGGACGAGATTCACCGTTTCAACAAGGCGCAGCAGGACGCTTTCCTTCCCTTTGTCGAGAAGGGCAGCATCATCCTGATTGGCGCTACGACCGAAAACCCGTCGTTTGAGGTCAACGGCGCGCTCTTGTCGCGCTGCAAGGTGTTCGTTCTGCAAGCGCTTACAACGGACGACCTCACTTCTCTGCTTTCCCGCGCGCTGACTGACCCACGCGGCTTCAGCGGGCAGACCATCCGCATCGAACCGGATATGCTCGAAGCCATTGCTAACTTTGCCAATGGAGACGCGCGTGCCGCGCTATCCACGCTCGAAATGCTTGTGCTCAACAGCGATACAGACGGCATGACAGTCACCGTCACACGCGAGACGCTGGAACAATGTATCTCTAAAAAGTCTCTGTTGTACGACAAGACTGGCGAGGAGCATTATAATCTCATCTCTGCGCTGCATAAGTCCATGCGCAACTCAGATCCGGACGCAGCTGTCTACTGGCTTGCACGCATGTTGGAGGCCGGTGAAGACCCGCTCTATGTTGCGCGGCGCGTGATTCGCTTTGCCAGTGAGGATGTTGGCATGGCTGACTCTCGCGCACTGGAAATTGCAGTCGCAGCCTATCAGGCGTGTCACTTTATCGGCATGCCTGAGTGCAGTGTACATCTGACACACGCAGTGGTCTACCTATCACTCGCACCAAAGTCAAACGCGCTGTATACCGCCTATGAAAGTGCTAAAAAAGATGCTTTAACACAGCTCTCCGAACCAGTACCACTTGTGATCCGCAATGCCCCCACCAGACTAATGAAGGAACTGGATTACGGCAAGGGTTATCAATACGCGCATGACACTGCCGACAAACTGACCGATATGCAATGCCTTCCCGATTCTTTGGAGGGGCGTGAGTACTACCGCCCAACCGAACAGGGTTCAGAAAGCAAATACAAGGCGCGTCTTGCACAAATCAAGCAATGGAAACAGCAGCACCGTAAACGATAAACGCACAACAGGAAAAGGCACAGCAATTTTGCCGTGCCTTTTGTTTGTATTTTGCTATCCCAAACCTTACCGAATCAAAAATGCGTCCGGCAGATATCGCCCCTCCGGGTTTTTCGATAAGGTGGTCGGACTGGTGATTTCCCGTCCTTGATACACCATCACAGACGACGAGCCTCCATCCAACATTGAGGCCTGATACGCATGATAGGATTCCATAATTCCGGCGCACCGCTCAATGGAAATACCGAAGGAATGGAACTGACGTCCGTCCACCACCAGCATGATAACCGTTCCATCCTCCGCCTGACCAATGGCGGTACGCGGCTGCTGCTCATTCAGTCCCGTACCTGCCACCAGATTCTCACCGTTGATAATCAATGCCGGATGAAATTCCACCGCATCACGCAGATTGGATGTATCGGTGAACGCACCGATCTGCAAATGATTCTCTTTATCAAAGCCAATGATCTTCCATGTATCGCCCACAGCATTCTGCAGCTCTTCCCCTTGACTTTTTAGAAAACCATACGGTAAGCCGCCCGTTCCATTGCCTTCATAATCCGCAAAACCGGACGCATTGATGCCCAAAATTGCATCATAATTCCGTACCATATCCGATACATACGAACCATAGGAAAACAGCCCTTCACATGTTCCGACAAATATATTTTCCGGTTTTTTGCAAAGCGCCACCTTTCCAGCATATTCCATGCCAAGTGAGTCTTCACCGACAATTTCCGCAATCAGGATTCCATACTCTGCATTGATCGCCAAAACTGTATGCCCTTGCTTGGTAACAATGCCTGTATTATAGTTTTTTTTCGCGGCATCTCCAACAAGATCAAGATTGATATGATCATATCCGTCAGCTATGTACTCCGGATTGTCCCGGAGAAATGCTTCAAAGCTATCCTCATCCAATTCGGAAAACGTTTGATAAAATTGCTCTTTTGGCGTAGATGCCTTTGCATCATTGGCATCTACATTGGTCCATGCGCTTGTAATGCCCTCTTGCTTCTGATTGAGTAAATAGCGCTTTGCCATCACCTCTTCGATGATGTCGCCCGGTATAAACCAGGTAGCCAGCCATTGATGCGTCATTGTTCCCATTGCGGTTTCAATGTACCACTCCCTCCAACGGCTGACAAACGCATTTGGCGTATAAAGCAGAAAGGGGTAAACCACAGTCAAGCATATCAGAAAAAAACAGGTTAGCCCGAGGGCAAAGCGGTGTCGTGCGCCGTTCATCGTTGTTTACTCCTTTTCCCGCTTATTTTTCTATCTAAGAAAGCATTTTTTAGCTGGTCATTTTGTGCCGCGCCGTCTCCGACGAGCAGCGGTTTTTGTATTTTTCTGAACAGTCTGCACCGGAGCAGATGCCGTTCGTGCACGTGCCGCCAGTGCATCCTCTACCTTTTTCCGAATACGTGCAGCTGCTTCTTCACTCAAGGCATACGCCCGCGACGGCGTATGCGCATCCACACGCGGCTCATTCTTTTCAAAACGTGCATACGGGTCGTTGCGTCGTCCTCTCGAATGAGACGAAACTGTTTTTCTTGCATGAGGCGCAGCCGCTTTCGCGCGCTGCTCATTTTGTGCTTCTGCTGCTTTCTCCTTGCGGGAGGGACGTTTTGCGGCAGCATTTTTGCGTGTTTTTTGCTTCGCGGCCTTTTCCCTTGCAACATCTGCGGCAACCTCTTCCGCAGAAGCATTCTCCGAAACCGGCTTGCGACGTGTACGCACATTGATCGTCTTCCGCTGACCACTTTCTCGTCCTGCGCGTTCATTCTCTTTTTCCACGTGCGGAATCTCGCCTGCAAGCGGGATACGCTTACCGATCAGCTTTTCGATATCCGCCAGATACGGCCGCTCAGACCGGTCGCAGAAGGAAATGGCGGTTCCCTCCTGCCCTGCACGTCCCGTACGGCCAATGCGATGGACATAGGTTTCCGCAATATTGGGCAGGTCAAAGTTGATGACCAAAGGCAGCTCACTAATATCAATACCACGCGCAGCAATGTCCGTCGCGACAAGCACAGCAATTTTGCACCCCTTAAAATCCTCCAGCGCACGCTGACGCTGGTTCTGGCTCTTATCGCCATGAATGGCTCTTGCATGAATCCCTGCACGGTTCAAGTCGCGCGCGACGCGATCCGCACCGTGCTTGGTGCGTGTAAAGACCAGTGTCTGGTGTACATTGCTTTGACGAATTGTGTCAATTAGCAGTTCCCTTTTATCCGACTTCTCCACCAAAAAAACCTTTTGTTCGATTTTTTCCACCGGCTTGGCCGACGGCGTAATGGAAATACGCGCAGGATTAGTCAGCAGACTATCCGCCAATGCAGAAATTTCCTTTGGAATGGTTGCGGAAAACAGTAGTGTCTGCCGCTTAGCCGGCAAATATTTGATAATGCGTTTGACATCCGGAAAGAAACCCATGTCCAGCATGCGGTCGGCCTCATCCAGCACAAAACACTCCACTTTGTCAAGTTTTACAATACCCTGACCCATCAAATCCCACAATCGGCCGGGGGTTGCAATCAAAATCTCTGCGCCGCGCGCAATGGCCTCCACCTGCGGTACCTGCGACACACCGCCAAAAATGACCGCTGCAGTGCACGGCGTATACCGCGCATACTGGCATATATTCTCATAAATCTGTAGTGCGAGTTCTCGCGTCGGCGTTAGAATCAGCGCGCGAATCGTTCCGGCTTTTCCGCCCGTTCCGGCAAGTCGCTGAATAATCGGAACCGAAAACGCGCAGGTTTTGCCCGTACCGGTCTGCGCGCACCCCATCAGGTCATGTCCCTCCAAAACCGGTGGAATCGCCTTTTGCTGAATCGGCGTCGGTTCGTCATACCCAGCTTCGCGCAGCGCCTTTAGTATATTTCTTTCAATTTTTAGTTCGCTAAATTTCATATCCTTCGTTCGTTTCCTTTTCAAAACTGGTGCTTTTCGGCAAATCTTTCTTGCCCGACCGCATGATAGTGTGTTATACTGTTCTGTAGTTGTCCATGTTTAACTGTCATTTGCTATGAGGTGAAATTATTGCTCGATATCCTGTCTCACACCTTGCCGGAAGCATTTTTCGATGTGCTCAAGACAATACCACTCCTACTTGTGGTATACGCTCTGCTCTATTATATCGAAAACCGGCTGACCAATACACCGGCTCTGCTCTCACGGGCAGCACAATTTGGCCCAGTAGTCGGTGCACTTGCCGGAACCATTCCGCAATGCGGCTTTTCCGCCGCAGCTGCCGCACTATTCTCCGCCGGATACCTGGCACCCGCCACGCTGGTTGCCGTCTTTCTGGCCACCTCAGATGAAGCAGTACCTGCTATGCTCGCCGGCGGCGCCAGCATTCCGCAGGTTGTTTCTCTACTGATGGTCAAGTTTGCCATCGCTGTCATCGGCGGCTACATTTTACGGTATACCGTATTCCGCCGTTATCGCACGAACAGCGATGACGCACTGGAAATTGAAATGCCTTCCTGTGATTGCAGCGCAGGTTCTCCGGTTTGGAGTGTTATCTGGCACACTTTGAAAACCGCGTTTTTCCTGTTTGCCGTGCTCTTCGTCTTAAATCTGATTATACACCTTATCGGCGAAGACAGACTTGCTTCCCTTCTTCTGTCCGACAGCATCTTTCAACCACTGCTCTGTGCCATCCTTGGCCTGATTCCCAGCTGTGCCATGAGTGTGCTGCTGTCCGAGCTGTTTGTCGGCGGCACCATTAGCTTCGGCGCCTTGATTGCCGGACTTTCCACCGGCGCAGGCTTTGGATACATTGTGCTGTTCGAGGAGAAAGAGGGCCGGCATCGCGCGCTGCCCGTAATCGCAGCCACCTTTGCCGTTGCTGTCATCGGAGGCACGCTTGTGCAGATTTTCTTTGGCTAAAACCAATTCATGTCGAACGGTCTTTTCTTACGAAAAGGCCGTTTTTTCATCCCAACTCGTGCAACAGCTCAAGCGCGCCGTGTGCCCATACCATATCGATCTTAGTAAAATCACCGCCGGGTGTATACAAATAGGTTTCCACATCTTCCCGCAGCCGCTGATAAACCGTACCCGGCATAGCAGCATACTGCTCTGCTCCGTCGGACAATACAGCCACGAACCGGAAATCTCCGGTACGCTCGTCCAATTCATGGAACAGCAAATCCACCACATCCAAGTCGTGATTAAGCTGCGTAAACAGCAGCAGCTTCATGATTTCCACCGCACGATCATCCAGTCCGCGTTCCAAAATGTTAATCTTTTCTCGGAAAGCGTTGAGGCTGTCTACTATGCGCAGCGTATATCCGGCCAGCGGATCGAACTGCGCCTTAGGCGCTTCGCCCTCCTCCGGCCACAGCCAAACCATAAACTGATTGGCCATGTCATGATACAAACACGGGTGAACGACAAGCGCCGTTTCACCACAATTGGGGCATTTCACGCGGAAACAGGACAGATCCTGCACCTGTGCCCGCAATTGAGGATTACGGTCAATGTTGATATGATCATGCACCTTATGGTCAGCTTCAGTCTGGCAGTGCGGACAAGTGATAATCATGATTCCGGTTTTCCTCCTTGGTATATGCCCAATTTAAATTATTATACCACAGTTATCCGTCATGAAGCAAGCGATGCTGTATATCCTGTTTCTTAAATTATTATAAAGAAAACGCATGGCGCATAGCCATGCGTTTTCAAAAAATGATACCTCACATTACAGCACCGCAGATCAGCGGATCGCGCATCACCAATCGCGCGATCCAGATGCCTGCCCAGAGTACCATTACGCTCCACAGCAGGATACTCTCCCGCTTTTTTGTGCCCAGCAGCGGCTTTTTCCGAAAAAGAACCAAAAGCACAACCGGCAGCAGCACATAAATCATCGGATTATAACGGAAGGCTGTCCAAAAATCCAGTCGCAGCAGCGCGAAAACTGCTCGTGACAAGCCGCAGCCCGGACAAGGTACACCGGTAAAATGCTGCACCGGACACCCCCACCCCAGCAACGAGGAAGATACCAAAGCCGCCGCAAACAGCATCAGCAGCACCAGCAAGCCATATATCCCCTTCTTCATTTATCCCTGATAGGTTTCACGGAACTCGAGGAATTCATCGTATGTGCATTCCTTATCCAGCACACCCTTGTCACGAATTTCAATGATACGCGTTGCTATGGTCTGCACAAACTCATGGTCATGCGAAGCAAACAACACCGTGCCCTTGAAATCGCGCACGCCGTTGTTGACTGCCGTAATGGATTCCAGATCCAGATGGTTTGTCGGCTGGTCAATCACCAGCACATTAGAACCGAACAGCATCATGCGGGCAAGCATTAGACGCACCTTTTCACCGCCCGAAAGTACGCGCACCGGTTTGTATACATCATCGCCGGAAAACAGCATACGGCCCAAAAAGCCACGCAGCGTAGATTCCAGCGTGTCCGTACGAGAATACGGTGCAATCCAATCCAGCATATTTTCGGTGTGGCCCTCAAAGAATTCGTTGTTGTCCTTGGGGAAATAGCTCTGCGAAGTGGTCACGCCCCACTTGAAGCTGCCCTCGTCCGGCTTCAACTCACCCATCAAAATCTGAAACAACGTAGTCATCGCCAGCTCGTTATCCGAAATGAATGCAATCTTATCTCCGCGGCGCACAATAAAGGATACGTTATCCAAAATCTTTTCACCGTCAATCGTCTTGGAGATACCGCGCACCTCGAGAATATCCTTGCCTGCCTCGCGGTCAGCCGCAAACGATACCCATGGATAGCGACGCGAGGAAGCGGGCAACTCCTCAACCGTCAGCTTATCGATCAGCTTACGGCGGCTGGTTGCCTGACGGGATTTGGACTTGTTTGCTGCAAAACGCTGAATAAAGTTTTGCAGCTCCTTAATTTTTTCCTCGTTCTTGCGGTTCTGATCCTTAATCATGCGCTGAATGAGCTGCGAGGACTCATACCAGAACTCATAGTTACCGACATACAGCTTAATCTTGCCGAAGTCGATATCCACAATATGCGTACAGACGTTATTGAGGAAATGACGGTCATGCGAAACCACCAGAACCGTGCCCTCAAAGTCCGCAAGGAAGTCCTCCAGCCAACGTACCGCCTGGATATCCAAATGGTTGGTCGGCTCGTCAAGCAGCAGGATATCCGGCTTACCAAACAACGCGCGCGCGAGCAGCACCTTTACCTTTTCCACGTCGCCCAGATACTGCATCTCAGTATAGAAAATCGCATCCGCATCCAGTCCCAGACCGTTGAGCAGCTGACCGGCTTCGGTTTCCGCTTCCCAACCGCCCATCTCGGCAAATTCAGCCTCAAGTTCTGCCGCCCGGTTGCCATCCTCCTCGGTAAAGGGTTCCTTCGTATAAAGCGCGTCCTTCTCCCGCATGACCTCCAGCAGGCGCGGATTGCCGCCCAGCACGGTATTGAGTACGGTCTCCTCGTTGAAGGCAAAGTGATCCTGTTTCAAAACGCTCATGCGCGTCTTGGGCGCAATAGACACCGTACCGGTGGACGGGTCAAGATCGCCCGACAAAATCCGCAAAAATGTGGATTTCCCTGCCCCGTTGGCGCCGATGACGCCATAGCAGTTCCCTTCCGTAAACTTCAGATTAACATCCTTAAACAGCGGCTCCCCGCTGAAATTCAAGCTCAGATCGCTGATTGTAATCATATTCGCATCCGTCTCCCGTTTATCATTTCTAATCTGTAACAGTATAACACAGAAAACCCGCTTTTCACAGTTTTTTTACATGTCAACTCCCATTTTTGGTGATGTTGTATTGAAACCTGACCGCACAAGGGCTATACTATATTTATTCTAATTAAGTTCTACTCAAGGAGGTTTTTTCATGTCTAACCTGATGCAGACGATTAAATCCCGCCGCTCCACGCGCGCGTTTGAATCCAAACTCCCTCCCAAAGACCAGATCATGCAGTTTATGGCGACCGAGCTGGGACTCGGTTCCTGCTGGATCAACCAAATTCGCGAATGCTGCGACGACTCAAAGGTGCGTTCGCTGTTGACCGAATACGGCGTACCTGAGGATCATATCGTCATCTGTTCAGCTGCAATCGGCTATATTGCCAAGGAGACACCCGCAAAGCCCCGCAAGGAGGGTATCGTTTCTTTTGTAGAATAAATAAAGGAGGCAGAGAAGCATGGATGAACAAATTGCCAGGCTGAAAGAATGGGTGGATGCCAGCGATAACATCGTTTTCTTCGGTGGCGCAGGCGTTTCCACCGAAAGCGGTATTCCGGACTTCCGCTCAGTAGATGGTCTGTACAATCAGCAATACAAGTATCCGCCGGAAACCATTTTAAGCCATACCTTTTTCATGGCGGAACCGGAAGAATTTTTTCGTTTTTATCGCGCAAAAATGCTTGCGCTGGATGCACAGCCAAATGCCGCACATCTCAAACTCGCCGAATGGGAGCGCATGGGAAAATGCCGCGCCGTTGTCACGCAGAACATCGACGGTCTGCATCAAAAAGCAGGCTCGAAGGAAGTGTTAGAGCTGCACGGCTCGGTGTTACGTAACTACTGCATGCGCTGCCACAAACCTTATGACGTGCGTGACATCGCCGCCGGCATAGGTGTTCCCAAATGTGAATGTGGCGGCATCATCAAACCGGATGTTGTTCTGTATGAGGAAAGTCTGGACAGCTATACTATCAACAAAAGCGTAGAATACATCCGCAACGCAGACATTCTCATCATCGGCGGCACTTCCCTTGCAGTCTATCCGGCCGCCGGTCTGATTGACTACTACCGCGGCAACAAACTGGTTTTGGTCAACAAGTCCGAAACACCCGCTGACCGTCGCGCTAATTTGGTGATTCATGCGCCGATTGGCCAGGTCTTTGCTCAGCTATAACATCTGATCAGTATAAAATACAATTTATCCGCATGTTTTCTCCCCTTTCTGGCCATACTATGGAAAACCGGAAAGGGGAGTTTTTATGTTTCTTGACAAACTTGCATTGATTCTTGCCATTATTGGCGGCCTGAACTGGGGCAGCATCGGCTTATTCGGGTTTGATTTAGTCGGATTCTTGTTCGGCGGACAGGCCAGCGCGATCAGCCGTATCATTTTTTCCCTCGTGGGCCTGGCTGCGCTGTGGTGTATTTCCTTACTCTTCCGCGGCAACAACGATACCGAGGACCGTCACACTTCCTAAAAAGAAAAACCGCTGCATGCGCAGCGGTTTTTCTACATAGTTCTTTTAAAACGCAATTTTCTCTGCAATATAGGCAGCTACATCCTCAATCTTGATGCGCTCCTGCTCCATGCTATCGCGGTCGCGAACGGTTACACAACCATCCTGCTCGGTTTCAAAGTCCACCGTGACGCAGTACGGCGTACCGATTTCATCCTCTCGGCGATAACGCTTGCCAATCGAACCAGCATCGTCGAAGTCCACTGAGAACTGCTTGGAAAGCTCCTGCCAAATCGGCATCGCCTTTTCCGTCAGCTTCTTAGAAAGAGGCAGCACCGCAGCCTTAAACGGCGCGAGCGCCGGATGAAGACGAAGAACGGTGCGCACATCGTCCTTGCCATTCTTATCCTGCCCCACAACCTCCTCATCATACGCATCGCACAGGAATGCGAGCGCTACGCGATCCGCGCCGAGCGACGGCTCGATAACATACGGGATATACTTCTCGTTTGCCTCCTGATCGAAATATTCCATAGAAACACCAGAGGTATTCTGATGCTGTGTCAAGTCGAAGTCGGTGCGGTCTGCAATGCCCCACAGCTCGCCCCAGCCGAACGGGAACAGGAACTCGATGTCGGTGGTAGCATTCGAATAGTGGCTCAGTTCCTCCGGATCATGGTCGCGCAGACGCAGATTTTCGTCCTTCATTCCGAGGGACAGCAGCCAGTTATGGCAATACTCCTTCCAATACTTGAACCACTCCAGATCGGTACCAGGCTTACAGAAAAACTCCAGCTCCATCTGCTCAAACTCACGGGTACGGAACGTAAAGTTACCGGGCGTAATCTCATTGCGGAAAGACTTACCCACCTGCCCTACGCCGAAGGGAATCTTTTTGCGGGTGGTGCGCTGAATATTCTGGAAGTTGACAAAGATACCCTGCGCAGTTTCAGGGCGCAGATAAATCTCATTCTTTGCGTTTTCGGTAACGCCCTGATAGGTCTTAAACATCAAATTGAACTGACGAATATCCGTAAAGTTATGTCCGCCGCAATTCGGGCAAGCAATCTGATGCTCGTCGATATACGCTTTCATCTGCTCATTGGTCCAACCTGCCGGATTTTCACCAGTCGCATCTTCAATCAGCTGGTCGGCACGATGACGGGTCTTGCAGTCCTTGCAGTCCATCAGCGGATCGGAAAAACCGCCGACGTGGCCGGAAGCTACCCATGTGGTCGGATTCATCAGAATGGCAGAATCCAGACCAACGTTATAAGGGCTTTCCTGCACAAATTTCTTGCGCCACGCCGCTTTGACGTTGTTCTTGAATTCAACGCCAAGCGGACCATAGTCCCATGTGTTGGCAAGGCCGCCGTAAATCTCCGAGCCGGAATACACGAAGCCACGGCCCTTGCACAGTGCGACGATTTTTTCCATTGTCTTTTCGCTGTTTTTCATTTTCATTCTCCTTTTGGCGCATCTGGCTGATGCACGCTTTTTTTCATCAGGCATAAAAAATGCTTGACACAAATTCATTCTACATGTATAATATTTACTTGTCAAGAGCAGTTAAAATTTGCTCAAAATAAAATAATATGGGCCTATAGCTCAGCTGGGAGCGCAAAGGGTTCGGTTTTCTGCCCAACTTATAATTTCATATTGTTTATTCTTCTGTTCCGCTTTTGGAACTGTTGATTTGGGCCCGTAGCTCAGTCTGGGAGAGCGTACGGTTCGCATCCGTAAGGTCGAGGGTTCGATCCCCTTCGGGTCCACCAAAACGCAAAAATCCGAACCTGTTTGCTGTTGGCAAGGGGTTCGGATTTTTCGTATCTCTGCACGAATTGGAACCAGCTCCGGTGGGGGCCGGGCGGCGGCGGTATCGTTGAGATACCGCCGCTTTTCCGTATGCCAAACAGCGGTGGCCAGCCCAGAAATTCCGGAAAACCCTGAAATTCAGGGCCACCGGGCCCATTTCCTGACGCATGTCAAATTGGGAACACCCATCAGGAAATCCCCCCCGCTTCGCGAATGAACTGTGAACTGAACTGCCCCAGATTGTGCGAACAGTACAAAAAAGCCCCTTGGTAGGAAATATTGAGTTTTAGGAGGAGAGGCGTTGCGTTAGCGGCGGCTCTCCTGTTTTTAACTGGATGCGCTCATGGTTGTAAAAGTGAATGTAGCGGTCAATCATCTCATTGGCTTCTAAAAAGGTAGCGGGCTTGTGCCGGTAAAGGCACTCTGTTTTGAGGATGGAAAAGAAATTTTCTGCCATTGCATTGTCATACGGGTTCCCGCGTCTTGATATCGAAGGTGTAATGCCGTATTGTTCAGTCAGCTGGAAATATGCCTGAGATGTGTATTGAAAGCCTTGGTCGCTGTGGAGCTGCAACTCTGCGGCGACCTTCTTTTTCTCTTGCTTCATTGTCAGACGAATGGTATCCAGTACCAGATTCACAGTCTGCCGAGTTGCGGTCTTGTAAGCCACAATGCTGTTGTCATAGAGGTCTCGGATCATAGACAGATACAAGACACCCTGTTTGGTTTGAATATACGAAATATCCGTTACCCATTTCGAGTTTGGCCTTTGTGCGTGAAATTGGCGGTTGAGCAAATTCGCGTATTTATGCACCTGTCGGCCCATCTGCTGCCATTTTCTGTGACGGCGGATTTTGGAACGCAGATCATATTTCTTCATAATACGTAAAATTGTTTTGGGATTACGGTAGATGCCCTCATTGTTTTTCAACCATTGCCACATCCTGCGGTATCCATAGGTTTCAAAACACTTT
>DXEF01000007.1 GCA_019115085.1 Candidatus Agathobaculum pullicola
CCATCACGCCGGAAAAACTTGCGGCGCTGCGGGCCGCAGGCGTCGGGCGCGTGAGCATCAACCCGCAGTCGATGGACGATGCGGTGCTGGCTGCTATCGGGCGGCGGCACAGCGCGCAGGATGTGCTGTGCGCCTATGACGAGGCGCGTCAGGCGGGCTTTGAGGCAATCAACATGGATGTGATTGCGGGGCTGACCGGCGATACTGCGGACAGCTTTGCACGGACGATGGATACGCTCATCGGTCTGGCACCCGAGAATATCACGGTGCATACGCTGGCCATCAAGCGCGGCGCGGATCTCACTGATAAGGCTGCGGCCGCCGCACAGCGCGATATGGTTTCGCGTATGCTGGACGGCGCCTCGCACGCGCTGCAAGCGGCGGGCTACGGGCCATACTATCTGTACCGGCAGAAGTTTACCGCCGGCGGCTTTGAGAACGTCGGCTGGTGCAAACCGGATACCGAATGTTTTTACAATGTGACCATGATGGAAGAATTGCAGACCATTCTGTCGCTGGGCGCGGGCGGCGTGTCCAAGCGCGTCGAGCGCACAACCGGCTGGATCGAGCGGACGAACAACCCCAAATATCCGCTCGAGTACATCCGTGCAGCCGACCGGCTGGCGGAAGGCAAACGCAAATTACTATTTCCCAAGCAATAAGGAGGGAACGGGTTATGGCGGAATATACGCTCAAATATATCAATCACCGTGCACGGTATGAGGCAGCGGATTTTATCCATAAATGTGAGCAGCATTATCATGCGCAGGTGCTCGCTGTAGCGGAAGAGATTGCGCGCAATAGCACGCAAAAGCCAATCGTATTGATCAACGGACCGTCCTCATCGGGCAAGACCACAACCAATGACCGCATTGCCCGCGCGCTGGAGACGCACGGCATTCGCGCGGAGATGATTTCGATGGACGATTATTACCGTACGGTCGGCACCTACGAAATTCCGCCCGATCCGGAAAACGGTGTGCCTGATTTGGAAAGTCCGGAGTGCATGAATTTGCCGCTTTTGAGCCAGCATCTGGCGCAGCTGGCGGAAGGACAGGAAATCAGCCTGCCGCGGTTTGAGTTTGAAACCCGCACCTCGATTCCCGACGCGCGCACGCTGCGGCTTGATCCGGACGAGGTGGTGCTCATCGAGGGGATTCACTCCTTCAATCCCGTCATCATGGGAGATTTGGCGCATGCGGCGACCGGCGTGTATCTGTCAGTGGCCAGCGCGGTTGTGCCCGAGGAGGGGCCGCGGCTCGAGCCGTATATGCTGCGCTTTTTGCGCCGCGCCATGCGGGACAGCTTATTCCGCAATTCTCCGGTTGAGGAAACTCTGCATCAGTGGAATTCGGTGCGCCGCGGCGAGCGTCTGTATATCGCGCCGTATCGTGGGCAGGCTAACCTGACGGTGGATACGTTTTTGCCGTATGAGATCTGCATCCTGATGCAGCATTTGATGCTGCGGCTGCAACAACATGGACAGGAATTGGCTGGTGCGGATCTTGCGCCGATCGGTGCGGTGCTGGGGCAGGTGGCGCCGATTGATTATGCGGATTTCATTCCGGAGGACTCGGTGCTGCACGAGTTTATCGGCTGAAATGGGCGCTGAAACTTGCTTTTTGGCAGTGTGTGAAGTATAATAAACCAAATATGGCGGTCTTTGGCCGCGCGAAAGGGGCGATGGGTGATGGATGCAAAGGTACAATCGTTTCTGGACAAAATCAAGGTGATGGCGGAAAAAACCGGTAAGGCTGCCGGCCGCGCGGCGGACGCAGCGGGCAAAAAGGCGACTGAGCTTGCCGGGGCAACCCGTATTAATTTGCAGATTTTTGACCTCAATACCGAGTGCGAGGTGCTCTATAAGGAAATCGGTCGGATGGTTTACGAGCTGCACCGCGGCAACGAGGTTTCCAGCGATGAAATGGATGAGAAAATCGCTGCGGTAGACGCAAAACAGGAAAAGATTGCCTCTTTGCGTGAGGAACTGGCGGGCATGCGCACCATTGTGGTCTGCCCGCACTGCGGCAAAACATGCAGCCGAGAGGATGTGTATTGCTCGGGCTGCGGCGGCGCACTGTGAACACATATTTCGGAGCGCCCTGCCATACGGTACTATAAGAAAAAGCAAAGGGCGTGTAACGTTTGCAGCGAAAAAAGCAGAATTTTATCCAAGGCGCGGTCATTTTAATGGTTGCGAGCCTGATTGTAAAGGTGATCGGCGCGTTTTTCCAGATTCCGCTGCAGAACATGATCGGCGGGGAGCAGTCTCCGGCGTTCGGTCTGTTCAGCGCGGCGTACCGCATCTATACGGCGATGCTCATTATCTCGACGGTCGGCCTGCCTGCCGCTCTGTCCAAAATGGTCGCCGAGGCGACGGCGTGCGGGCGTGAGCGCGAGGTGCGCCGGATTGTGCGCGTGGCGGCGGGCATTTTTGTGCCGGTCGGCGTGCTGGCAACGATGGTGCTGTTTTTCGGCGCGGGTACGTTTGCAAGCTGGATTAAGAATCCGGATGCGCAGCTGGCGGTTATGGCAATCGCGCCGAGCGTTGCGATGGTAGCTATCCTATCGGTGTTCCGCGGATATTATCAGGGGCGTGCCAACATGGTGCCCACCGCGGTTTCTCAGGTGATCGAGGCGATGGGCAAGCTGTTTGCGGGTCTGGGTCTTGCGTATTATGCCAAGCAGCATGGTATGGAGGACGCGGTGGTCGCAGCGCTGACCGTGCTGGGTGTCACGCTGGGCGAGGTCGTGGCGGCGGGCTATATGCTTGTGCAGGCGGGCATCAGCCGTCGGCGCAGCGAGCCGGTGCACCTGCTGAGCGATGCAATCCGCCCGACGCGGGAGCTGGCCAAAACGCTGCTTTCGCTTTCCATTCCGATTACAATTAGCTCGGCGGTGATGAGTCTGACCGACCTTATCGACGTGGCGCTGATTGCTGCGCGGCTGCAAAGCCCGGCAGTCGGCATGTCGGCCGAGGCGGCAACCACCGCTTACGGCATCTATACCGGTACAGTCAATTTCTTTAACTTACCGCAGACACTCATCACGGCGCTGGCGGTCAGTGTACTGCCCACTATTGCAAGCGCACGGGCGTCCCAGAATTTCACCAAGGTGTCCAAAACCATGGGAACAACGCTGCGTTTGACCATGATTATCACGCTGCCGGCGGGAGTGGGGTTCTTATTGCTGTCCGGCCCAATCCTGCGCATGTTCTACTCGGTGGGGGTATCCGAGCAAGGCGGCCCGCTCATGGCGATGCTGGGGGTTGCCGTGCCGGCGGTGGCGCTGGTTGCGGTGACCAACGCCACTTTGCAAGCGTTCGGACGCATTGACTTACCGCTTATTTCCATGTTTTTGGGTGCGGTGGTCAAGATGCTGGGTGACTATTATCTCATCGGTAATCCGGAGTTTGGTATTTTAGGAGCGCCTATCAGTACGGCGGTGTGTTACTGGCTGATTGCGTTGCTCAACCTGTTCCATATTGGGCGGCTGTCGCATGCGCTGCCGCCGCTGGGTAAAACAGTGGGACGGCCGCTTGCGGCAACCATCGGTATGGGGGCGGCAACCTATATTTGTCATACGGTATTGCTGCGGGTATTGGATACCGCGCCAGGCACGCTTTTGGATAAGCTGGTGACGCTGGTCGCAATCGCAGTTGCGGCGGCGGTCTATGTTGTCTTGCTGCTGCTGCTGCGCGCCATTGAGCGTGAGGATGTGCTGCTGCTGCCAAAGGGTGAAAAAATTGCGAATCTATTACATTTGAAGTGAGCGGGAAGTGCGAAAAATGGTTGATTTTCAGCAAAAAGAGAAGTATGATTTTCAAGATTTACTGCGGATTATGGAAATTTTGCGCGCGCCGGACGGCTGCATGTGGGATCGGGAGCAGGACCATCAGTCCATCCGCCGAAATTTTATTGAGGAAACGTATGAGGTCTGTGAGGCCATCGACGAGCAGGATGCCGAGCATCTGAAGGAAGAACTGGGCGACGTGCTGCTGCAGGTCGTGTTCCATGCGCAGATGGAGAAGGAAAAGGGCGTATTTGACATCGGAGGCGTCGCGGACGGCGTGTGCAAAAAGCTGATTTTCCGGCATCCACACATTTTCGGCTCGGTGGAGGTCGGCTCGTCCGAGGAAATTCTGCGCAACTGGGATGCGCTCAAGCGTGTGGAAAAGCATCAGGAGACCGATACTTCCGCGCTTGACAGCGTCGCGCGCAGCCTGCCCGGTCTTATCCGTGCGGAAAAGCTGCAAAAAAAGGCAGCAAAGGTCGGCTTTGACTGGGAAAACGTGCAGGGTGCTTTTGATAAGGTCGGCGAGGAGACGCTCGAGTTGCAGCAAGCGATGGATGGCAATGGCGACGCGGAAGAGGAACTGGGCGATCTGCTGTTTGCGGTGGTCAATGTGGCGCGGCATTTGAAGGTTGACCCGGAGCGCGCGCTGGAAAAGACCTGCGATAAATTCATCAGCCGCTTTGCCTCAATGGAACGGCAGGCGCGCGCAGAGGACAAGGCTCTGTCCGATTTGCCGCTGGAGGCATTGGATGCACTTTGGAATAAAGCAAAGGAAACCGAATGACAAACGGAGGTACACGCATGAAAAAAAGCGAATTTGTCACGCTCGTTGCGGACAGAACCGGGCTGTCGAAAAAGGATACGGAAAAGACAATGGATGCGATTTTTGAAGCCATTGGCGACGCGCTTGTATCCGGTGATAAGGTGCAGTTCGGCGGTTTTGGATCGTTTGAGACAAAGCAGCGTGCCGCGCGTACAGGACATAATCCGCGCACGGGCGAGGAGATC
This sequence comes from Candidatus Agathobaculum pullicola, assembly GCA_019115085.1. Classification (GTDB taxonomy): domain Bacteria; phylum Bacillota; class Clostridia; order Oscillospirales; family Butyricicoccaceae; genus Agathobaculum; species Agathobaculum pullicola. The sequence continues at coordinate 4,804 of DXEF01000007.1, forward strand.
GAAATCGCTGCGGCGATAACGCCGGTCTTTAAGCCCAGCAAAACTCTCAAGGATAAGGTGGATAAAAAGTAACGTGAGACTGGATAAATATCTCAAGGTTTCCCGCCTGATTAAGCGCCGTACTGTGGCCAATGATGCGTGTGACGCAGCGCGTATCACGGTCAACGGCAAGCCCGCCAAGGCTTCATATCAGGTTAAAACGGGTGACATCATCGAAATTGCGTTCGGCCAGCGCACCATGAAGGTGGAAGTGCTCGCCATCGCGGAGCACGCCCTGAAGGCAGACGCTGCCGCTCTGTATCGGGAGATCTCCTGATTGGGTGCTAAAACATCCCGTCCCTTCATAGGATGAAGGGAGCGGGATGTTTTTTTGCAGGGAGGGAATGGCTGATGGCATCCGAAGATCGCAACAGGGAAATGCCGCATAATATCATTCTGGAAGGCCGGGAAAAGCTGTCTATTTCCGGCGTTTTGGACGTGCAGAGTTTTGATGAGGAGCAGGTGCTGCTGGAAACGGTGCGCGGCATGGTGGTGGTGCGCGGACAGGGACTGCATGTCGAGCGGCTGCAGCTGGAGGCAGGCGAGTTGATTGTCGAAGGCGAGATAGGGCTAATCGAATACGATGACAGCGTGCAGCCGCGCGATAGCTGGTTCAAACGACTGTTCGGCGGGTGAAGCGGTATGGAGGTGTTTTCCAATCAGGAGCAGCTGCGGCTGTTTCTGCAAAGCGTTCTGCTTGGCGCCGGCCTTGCCGTAGTGTACGACCTGCTGCGCGCCCCCCGTCGGGTATTCGGGTTCGGTTGGGCTGCAACCGCGGTCTGCGACGCATTTTTCTGGCTGGTGCTGCTATTGGCGCTGTTTGAATTCAATCTGCTGTTCGCAACCGGCCAGAACCGCTATTTTGTACTGGCCGGCGCGGCTGGCGGCGCTATTTTGTACTTTCAGCTGCTCAGCGGTGTGGTGCTGACTGTGCTGGAGGGTGTGCTGCACGGAATAGTTCGCTTTGTGGCCGGCCTCTGCTGGCTGGGCAGAACCGTCCGACAGCGTTGGCAGCAAAGCCCGCTGGTGGGAAAAATCCGATTTTTTGCAAAAAAGTTTGAAAAACCCTCTTCCATTTTTCGTGGAAAAGGTATAAAATAAAATCCAGATCAGTTTGACGCGGACAGACAGTACGAGGTGAGAAAACGGTGTCGAAGCGGAAAATGCCGGTTGTGGTAAAAATAGCGATGCTGGCGTTTCTGCTCTATGCGGTGGTCACAATCGTTCGGCTGCAGTCTCAGATTGCGGATAAGCAGGCGGAGTTGGACTCCCTGAACCAGCAGGTACAGGAATATCAGGAAGCCAACGAATTATTGCGGCAGGAAATGCAAAACGGCATTACTGAGGAGGATATCGGTGAGCTGGCCCGTTCTGAACTGAGCTATGCGGAACCCGGGGAACGTGTTTTTGTGGACACCTCCAGCCGGTAAAAGGGAAAAGATTAACGGAGGCAAAAAAACTTATATGGATTTGGCAGTGGGAACGATTGTAGAAGGCAAGGTAACCGGCATTACCAAATTCGGCGCGTTCGTTGCGTTGCCGGAGGGCAAGTCGGGCATGGTGCATATCTCTGAGGTTGCGTCCAGCTTTGTCAACGACATCAAGGATTTTCTGCAGGAAGGGCAGACGGTTAAGGTCAAGATCATCAATATCGATCAGGCCGGACGCATCAACCTTTCGATTAAGAAAGCGCAGCCACAGGAGCAGCACCCGGAGCGGTCAGGCGGCTTTGCGGCCCGTCAGCCGCGTTTTCAGCAGCGTTCCGCTGCACCGCGGGGACGTGCGGCACAGCAGCCCAAGGACCCTGCGACGATGAGTTTTGAGGATAAACTAAAGGCGTTTATGTCGGACAGCGAAAGCCGTCAGGCGGATGTCCGTCATGCGACCGACCGTAAGAATGGTTCGCGCAGACGCAGATAAACAGAAAAACCGAGGGTGACCTCGGTTTTGTTTTTATTATACAGTATCCGACAGATTTTGCGCAATCTCATAAAAAATGCGCCCTTCCTTGCGGAAGAGCGCCAAAAGTAGGATTGTGGGGATAAAGATATGAACGGTGCATGGCAGCTTTTCAACTGCCATGATTAATATACCATATTTTACCATATATGTCAATGCTTTTTTAAAGAGGTTTTCATGAAACAACTGCTGATTAAAAACGTAACCGTTTGGACGATGGATCAGTCGGACACGCGCTTTTCCGGCTGGGTGCTGATAGAGGACGGAAAAATCGCCGCCACAGGCACGCAGATGCCGCCGGATTGCGAGCAGGTGCTCGACGGCGCGGGCGGTGTGCTCACGCCCGGTCTTATCGACATCCATTCCCATCTTGGCTTGTATGAGGACGGATTGGGCTTTGAGGGGGCGGACGGTAACGAAGACACCGATCCCGTCACACCACATCTGCGCGTCATCGACGGTATCAACCCGATGGATCGCGGCTTCCGTGAGGCGATCGAGGCGGGCGTGACCGCGGTTGCGGTCAGCCCGGGCAGCGCCAACCCCATCGGCGGGCAGATCGCCCTTCTCAAGACTGCGGGACGCCGGGTGGACGATATGGTGCTCAAAGCGCCGCTTGCCATCAAGTTTGCGTTGGGGGAAAACCCCAAGTCGGTTTATCACGACAAGGATGAAAGTCCGGTCACCCGCATGGCAACCGCCGCGCTCATCCGCGAACAGCTTTACAAGGCAAAGGAGTATCTGGCGCGGCGAGAACGCGCCGAGAGCGACCCGGAGGACGAGGGGCCGGATTACGATATCAAGCTGGAAGCATTACTGCCGATGCTGTGGGGCAAGATTGAGGCGCATTTCCATGCGCATCGTGCGGATGATATTTTCACCGCGCTGCGTATTGCAAAGGAATTCGGCATCAAGCCGGTCATCGTGCATGGCACGGAGGCCCATCTGGTGGCTGATTTGCTGGCAGAGGAAGGCGTGCCGGTGGTGAGCGGGCCATACATGACCGACCGCTCCAAACCGGAATTGCGCAATCTAACCGACGCGGCGCCGGGTATGCTTGCCCGCGCGGGAATTTCGACCGCGATTACGGTAGACCATCCGGAAATTCCGCTGCGGCTGCTGCCGATGGCTCTGCTGCTTGCCGTGCGCGCCGGAATGGACAAAACCGAGGCGCTGCGCGCGGTCACTTCGGTGCCGGCACAGATTGCGGGCTTGTCGAGCCGTATCGGCGGCTTGCAGGTCGGTATGGATGCGGACTGCGTGCTGTGGAGCGGAGACCCGCTGGATTTTGCAGCTCAGGTGCAGGCTGTTTGGATAAGCGGCGTACTGGAATACAGGAGGACATGATGAGAACGATTGACGTTTCGGAAGTGACAAAGTTGGTGCGGCAGCTGTGCATCGATGCAAATTATTATCTGCCCGCCGATCTGCGGCAGGCGTTTGTGGACGGGCAGAAGGCCGAGCAGTCGCCGCTGGGCAAGGAGATTTTCGGCGAGATGATTGCAAACTGTGATTTGGCGCGTGCAAACGACGTGCCGGTCTGTCAGGATACCGGTATGGCAATTGTGTTTGCTGAGGTCGGGCAGGATGTGCATCTGACAGGCGGTGCATTTGAGGACGCGGTGACAGAGGGCGTGCGCCGCGGCTATATTGACGGCTATCTGCGCCTGTCGGTGGTGGGCGACCCGCTGCGCCGCGAGAATACGAACGATAACACGCCCTGTGTGCTGTACACCTCGATCGTGCCGGGAGACAAGGTGCGCATCACGGTTGCACCCAAAGGCTTCGGTTCGGAAAACATGACCGCGATGAAAATGTTTACGCCCGCCGCGACCGAAGAGCAGATTGTGGACTTTATCGCGGATGCTTGTATCAACGCAGGCTCCAATCCCTGCCCGCCTATTGTCATTGGCGTGGGGTTGGGCGGCACGAGTGACAAGGCCGCTTTCCTCGCTAAGCGTGCGCTGCTGCGTCCGGTGGGGGAGCACAATGCCGACCCGCTGTATGCCCAGATGGAGCAGGCGATTCTGGACAAGGTCAACGCTTCGGGTGTCGGTCCGCAGGGCCTTGGCGGCACGGTGACCGCACTTTCCTGCGCGATTGAGCCGTTCGGCACGCACATCGCGGGCCTGCCGTGCGTGGTCAATATCTCCTGTCATGTCACACGCCATGCGGAAGGCGAGATTTGAGGAACGGTTAGGGAAACTGCTGAACAATTTATGAATTTGCGCAAAATAGATTGGACATTTTGCCTGAAGGCGTGGTATACTAAATATAGCAAAACCCCATATGGCGACCGTTGCCATCGGCGGACGGCAACGCCAAAGTATCTTGGGCTTTCCGCCCGATAGGAGATGATGTTATGAAGTTCACCATCGTCGAGAGAAAGATGAAAATTGACGACGATCTGCGGCAATACGCGCTGCGCAAGGTTGAAAAGCTGGATCGGTATTTCCATCAAGATTCCGACACCACCCTGACCTTCAGCGAACTGCGCGGCAAGCAAACCGTGGAAATTACTGTGCGTCAGGCCGGATTGGTCGTGCGCGCGGAGGAAACCACGACCGACATGTTTGCATCCGTGGATGGAGCCATCAGCAGCATCGAGCGCCAGATCCGCAAGCACAAAACCCGTTTGGAAAAGCGGTTGCGTGAGGGCGCATTTGATAAGCTGGCCGAGCAGCAGGCGGCGCTGTCGGAGGAGGACTTCGATATCGTGCGCCGTAAGAGGTTTGATGTTAAGCCTATGAGCGTGGACGAGGCAATCTTGCAGATGAATCTGCTGGATCACCAGTTCTACTTCTTCCGAAACGCGGATGACGATAACGTACATGCGGTCGTTTACAAGCGCGCGGCAGGCGGTTACGGCCTGATTGAAGGTGAGGAATAAAAACGTAAGGAGAAGGGCTGTCAGGTTATATCCGGACAGGCTTTCCAAGAAAACAAAACAAAGGCCGGCGGCATTTCTGCCGCCGGCCTTTTCTGAGGAAAGGAAGCTATGAACCTTTGTGATATTGATGTAATCCGTGCGGTTCTTGCAAAGCACGGATTTCACTTTTCCAAATCGCTCGGCCAGAACTTTCTGACCGATGTCACGGTGCCGCAGCGCATTGCCGCGAAAAGCGGCGCGGCGCAAGCCGGGAATGTGGTCGAGGTCGGCCCGGGCATGGGCTGTCTGACGGCGGAATTGTGCCGCACGGCCGAGCGGGTTGTCGCAGTCGAGCTGGACCGTGCGCTGCTGCCCGTGCTGGATGAAACCTTGGCGGAGTTCGATAATTTTGAGGTCGTGCAGGGCGATGTGCTTGCGCTCGACCTTGCCGCGCTGTGCGCGGAAAAATTCGGAGATGCGCACACGGTCGCGTGTGCCAACCTACCGTATTATATCACCACGCCCGCAATTACCGCGCTGCTGGAAAGCCGCGCGTTTGATAAGATTACGGTCATGGTGCAGAAGGAGGTTGCGCAGCGCATCTGCGCCGCGCCCGGGACGGCGGCGTACTCAGCCTTTTCCATCTATGTGCAGTATCATGCCGCGGCGGAGATTTTGTTTGATGTGCCGGCAGACTGCTTTGTACCGCGGCCCAAGGTGGACTCCGCGGTGTTGCAGTTGATCCCGCTGCCGCAGCCCGCGGTCGAGACGCAGGATGAAAAGCTGTTCTTTGCGCTGGTGCGGGCTGCGTTCAATATGCGTCGAAAGACATTGGTCAACGCGCTCGGTCCGGTGCTCGGCGGTGCGCTGGGCAAGGACGGTATTGCAGCGCTGATTGAATCGGTTGGTCTGGATACGCGCGTGCGTGGTGAACGGCTGAGCCTTGCGGACTTTGCACGGCTGACGGATGCAGCGGCAGAACGCCTGAAAACGCAGCAAGAAACGCAATGACACACGAAGAAAAAGGGATCTGACACATCGGTCAGATCCCCAGAAGCAGCAGCACACCAATGAGGATGAGCTGTTCCCAGTCCACTTCGCCGCCGTCATCGGAAAGAAGAAACCAAACGATAACCAGCGCGATGATGGTATCGGTGTCCAGCCGGATGTTTTGCAGACGGCTGGACAGGCCGCGCGACAGCTCCGCCAGCGCGGAGTCGGCTTGCCCGCTCTGCGGTGGATGGTGCGATACGGTTTCGTTATGTAGCGGCGCACTGGGCGCGGCTTCGGTCAGATAGCGATTGTACAAAGACGGTTCCCCTCCTTTTGCTTCAAAGCGCGCGTGTGCCGTCATCGGATGGCGAAGTGCCGTCCGCACGGCTCAGCTGACCGAACTGGCCGAGTGCAGCGCGCGCCATACGAGCCATGCTGACCAAGCGCATGGCGTGGTCGAACTGGCCTGCAACCTCATCGGTGACGAAGGGTTTGAGCGCGCCCAATAGGGCGCGCTTTTCCTGTCTGACCGCGCTCTGTCCACTCTGGACGATCGCGCCGAATACAGGCAGCGCCCGCTGCATCCACTCGGCGGTCGGGTCGTACTCGTTGGCGGAGGACGGTGCGGATTGCTCCGCACCGCCCAACATGCTGGAGACGGTTTTCATCGCGTTTTGCAGTGCTTCCGGGTCGCTCAGCAGGGAGGACAGCATATCGTTATCCATAGCAGAGCCTCCTTATTTTCCGAAGATTTTTTTGAGCTGTGCGGCAAGGCTGGCGCCTTCTTCGGTCTGCATCAGCTGCCGCGCCAAACGGGCGGCCTCTCCCATGTCGCCGCGCTGGGCGGCCTGTGCGGCACGCTCCAGATCGGCGGCATGCCGGTCGGAGATGATCCGGGCGGCTTTCTGTCCGTCCGGTGTGCGTAGTGCGGCTTGCAGCTGCGCGAGCGCATCGGTTTTCCCGGCCTGCTCTGCAATGCGGCGGAGAATTTCATCTTGATTGGGCATTGTTCCCATCCCTTTCCATGCCTCGTTTATTGCCAGTATATGCGGTGCAATGGAAAAATGTGAGGGAGAGGGTTTACAAGCGCGCAATCCCGTTGTAAAATACTGCTGTGTCGCCGGAAGGGAGGCAGAGCCTTGAAGATACTGATTTTTACAGATTCACATGGATACAATGTAAGCATGGCCTGCGCGGTCGAACGGGAGGCGCCGGATATGGTGCTGCATCTGGGCGACCATACGGATGACGCGCGCGAGTTGGAAAGTGTGTTTCCTCGACTGACGGTGTGCGCGGTACGTGGCAATAATGATTGTTTTGACCGGGAAGCGCCTGAGCATGCCGTGGTAGCACCGGATGGCGTGCGTATCTTCCTGACACATGGGCATCGGGAGCAGGTCTATATGCGTGAGGGCAAGCTGGTGGCGCAGCGTGCGCGGGAGGAAGGTTGCTCCCTTGCTTTTTTCGGACATACGCATCGCATGTATCTGGAGCGCGTCAATGGCGTGCTGGTCTGCAATCCGGGCAGTATCAGTCTGCCGCGCGGCGGTACGGCGGGATATGGCCGGCTGACAGTGGAAAACGGTCAGCCGCGGCTGCTCGAGCTGGTCGATGAGGACGATAAACTGCTGCGGCGTGAGAAAATTGGATGGTAAGGGGAAAAGAAATGCTTTTGGCAATTGACGTAGGCAACACAAATATGGTGTTTGGATTATATGAGGGGGAAAAGCTGCGCGGAACATTCCGTATTTCGACCAATGCCGAGCGTACCTCGGATGAGCTGGGCATGCAGATTTCGCAGTATTACCACTTTCACGGTATTGATCGCAAGGAAACGCGCGCGGTGATCATCGCGTCGGTTGTGCCGCCGGTGATGTATACGCTCATCAACGCGATTCGCAAGTATCTGTGGGTACAGCCGGTCATCGCGGGGCGGGATGTGGACATCGGCGTTGAAAACTGCTATGCAAACCCGCGTGAGGTTGGTATAGACCGGCTGGTGAATGCGGTGTCCGCGATGCGTAAATACGGCAAGCCGCTGGTGATTGTTGACATTGGTACGGCCACCACATTTGACGCGATAGACGAAAAGGGCGCGTATCAGGGCGGTGCGATTTTCCCGGGGATCAAGGTGGCGATGGAAGCGCTGTTTCTCAAGACGTCCAAGCTACCGCGTGTGGATATTGAGCGGCCGGAGCGTGCCATCGGTAAAACCACGGTGCAGTCCATGCAGTCGGGCGCGGTGCGCGGCTATGTCGGAGCCTTGTCCGGTATCATCACGGACATTCAGCAGGAGCTGGGCGGCAATGCGCGTGTCATTGCCACGGGCGGAATGGGCCGCATGATGGCAGAGTATTGCGATCTGATTGACGAGGTCGATCCCAACCTTACGCTGGAGGGATTGCGGTTGATTTATGAAAACAACCGTCCGGTGTTTGAGGGACGCGGGCTGAACAGCGAAACCTGTCTGCTGGAAGCGACCGAGGAAAACGGTTGGGATACCAAATAAAGCAATCGGACATACAAAAAACGACGCAGGTTACCTGCGTCGTTTTTGCATTGAATGGATTATTTTGTGATAGGATAAGAAGGACATACTGCGCCAAGCGGGCAGTTTTCACATTTGGGATTGCGTGCGGTGCAGTGCTCGCGGCCAAATAACACCAAACGGTGGCAGAAGTCCGAGGACTCGGCCGGGTCAATCAGCTTGCGCAGCACATTTTCCACCTTGACAGGGTCTTTTTCGTTTTTGACAAAGCCCAGCCGGTTGGACAGGCGGATGCAGTGGGTGTCGGTCACGATGGCAGGCTTGCCGAAAATATCTCCGAGAATCAGATTGGCTGTCTTACGACCGACGCCCGGGAGCTTGAGCAAATCCTCCATGTTATCCGGCACTTTGCCGTCGTATTCGCTCAGCAGCATGATGGCGCAGGCTTTGAGGTCACGCGCCTTGGTGCGGAACAGACCGCAGGTTTTGATGGCCTCTGCAATGGCCTCTTCCGGAGCCTCTGCATAGCTTTCCAGCGTGGGGAACTGCTCAAACAGTGTTTCCGTCACAATATTGACGCGCGCATCCGTGCATTGGGCGGACAGGCGGGTAGCGAACAGCAGCTCGTAATCATGGGTATAATGCAGCGCGCACACAGCCTCGGGATAGACTTCACGCAAAAGCTCGGTCACCGCGTGGGCGCGTTCTTTTTTGGTCATGGGAATCCTCTCCTGACAGCGTATATGATACTATCATAGCACATCTGGAGGAGATTGCAAGAGATGTTGTTCGATTTAACATTTTCAACATAATGCGCGGACAAGCGGGAGGAAAATCTATCTGTTTGCCAATAGCATCAAAGGTTAAAATGTGGTTTAATTAAATAGCAGAATAAAATCACACGTTTTGGAGGTTGAAAAATGGTACGCGAGGCAATGGAATTTGTAAAGGCGTATGATCCCGAGTTGGGGCGTATGATACAGGCGGAGTATGATCGTCAGGCTCGAAACATTGAGCTGATCGCGTCTGAGAATATTGTCAGCGAAGCGGTCATGGCGGCAATGTGTTCGGTGCTTACCAACAAATATGCGGAAGGCTATCCGGGCAAGCGCTATTACGGCGGCTGCGAATGTGTCGATGAGGTCGAGAATCTGGCCATCAAACGTGTGTGTGAAGTATTTGGCGCAAAGTACGCCAATGTGCAGCCCCACTCGGGCGCACAGGCCAATATGGCGGTGTATCAGGCACTGTGTCAGCCGGGTGATACCGTGCTGGGCATGAGCCTGGATAACGGCGGTCACCTGACTCACGGTTCGCCGGTCAATCAGTCCGGTCTGCTGTACAACATCATCCCCTATGGTGTGGATAAAAACGGTAATATCGATTACGATGCGCTACGTGATCTGGCCAAAAAGGAAAAGCCCAAGATGATTATTGCAGGTGCGTCCGCGTATCCGCGCGCCATCGATTTTGCCAAGTTTGCGGAGATAGCGCATGAGGTCGGCGCGTATCTGTTTGTGGATATGGCGCATATCGCGGGTCTGGTTGCGGCTGGGCTGCACATGAATCCGTTGCCTTATGCCGACGTAGTCACCACCACCACGCACAAGACGCTGCGCGGCCCCCGCGGTGGTGTTATCCTGTCTAACAACGAGGAATTGGGCAAGAAGTTTAACAAGGCCATCTTCCCGGGCACACAGGGCGGCCCGCTCGAGCATGTGATTGCGGCTAAGGCAGTTTGCTTCGGCGAGGCGCTCAAGCCTGAGTTTAAGGCGTATCAGCAGCAGGTTATCACCAACGCGCGTGTGCTGGCAAAGGCGCTGCTGGATCAGGGCTTTGATCTGGTGTCCGGCGGCACGGATAACCACCTGATTTTGATCGACCTGCGTAAGGCCGGCATTACCGGCAAGGAACTGCAGCACCGTCTGGACGAGGTGTATATTACCGCCAACAAGAACGCGATTCCGAACGATCCGGAAAGCCCGTTCATCACCTCCGGCCAGCGTGTCGGCACGCCTGCGGTTACTTCGCGCGGTTTTGGTGAGCCGGAAATGCTGCATATTGCGGAGTTTATCTGGCAGACAGCGACCGATTTCGACAACAAGGCGGAAGAAATCCGTCATAATGTGTGCGATATCTGCGCGAAATTCCCGATTTACCGCTGAGCCAAAGCCGCTCCCGCTTGAGGAGCGGCTTTTATCATCTCACAGAAGTAAAAAAATAGCGCTGCGTTTTTGCTGTTAAAGTGAAGTTTTTGTAGGAAATCGACAACAACCTTGCGCTTTTGCAAAAATATGGTATACTAATAAAAGCGTCACTGTAAGTCGATGAAGTGATTTTGAGAATATGAATGAAGGGGAAATGAAACTATGTCGATGGAATTGAAACTGACAGGATTACAGGGCTTTGTGGGCGAAGAGGAGCTGGCCTGCATGGCGCCGCTGGTGAAGGCAGCGCAGGATACCCTGCACAACAGAAGCGGTGCCGGCAATGATTTTTTGGGCTGGGTAGACCTGCCTGAAGCATATGACAAGGAAGAGTTTGCCCGCATCAAGCAGGCGGCCAAGAAGATTCAGCAGACCTGCGATGTGCTGGTTGTTATCGGTATCGGCGGATCCTATTTGGGTGCGCGTGCCGCAATTGAGTTTGTCAACGGCCAGATGTATAACGGCGTGCGCCCGGAAGGCATTCCGGAGGTTTATTTTGTCGGCAGCAATATCTCGTCCTCCTACCTCAATGATGTCATCAAAATCATTGGTGACCGCGATTTCTGCATCAACGTTATCTCCAAATCGGGTACGACGACCGAGCCGGCGATCGCGTTCCGTATTTTCAAAAAACTCATTGAGGAGAAGTACGGCAAGGAGGGCGCAAAGGAACGCATCTTTGCAACCACTGACAAGGCGCGCGGCGCGCTCAAAAAGCTCGCGGACGATGAGGGCTATGAGACCTTTGTCGTGCCGGACGATGTCGGCGGCCGTTTCTCCGTGCTGACGGCGGTTGGCCTGCTGCCGATGGCCGCGGCCGGTCTGGACATTGATGCGGCCATGACCGGTGCGGCTGAAGCGCGCAAGGCGTTTGCGGAAGGCACCGAGCACGACTGCGCCAAGTATGCCGCGCTGCGCAACATCCTGCACCAGAAGGGCAAGACAATGGAGATTCTCGTCAATTACGAGCCGTCGCTTGTCATGCTCGGCGAGTGGTTCAAGCAGCTGTTTGACGAGTCCGAGGGCAAGGACCAAAAGGGCCTGTTCGCGACCTCGGCCAACTTCTCGACCGACCTGCACTCCATTGGTCAGTTCATTCAGGACGGCGCCCGCAGCATGTTCGAGACTGTGGTATGGGTCAAGGAGCCGCGCTCGGAGAGCTATATCGAGGAAACAGCGGAAGATATCGACGGCCTGAACTATCTGGCGGGTAAGAGCGTGCAGTTTGTCAACTCCAAGGCGTATCAGGGCACACTGATGGCGCATATGGACGGTGGCACGCCGAATATCATCGTGGAGATCGACAAGGCCGACGCATGGCACTTCGGCTATCTGGTTTACTTCTTTGAGAAGGCCTGCGGCATCTCGGGGTATTTGCTCGGTGTCAACCCGTTCAATCAGCCGGGCGTTGAGGCGTATAAGAAGAATATGTTCGCGCTGCTCGGTAAGCCGGGCTTTGAGGAGCGCCGCCGCGAACTGGAAGCCCGCCTGTAAAAGGAAGGCCCATTTAGGTTCGCTCGAATGACACAGACAAAAGACGGAGCGGCTGCTGCTGCGCGCAGGCCGCATGTGCCGTCGTGGGATGTACTGCGTACCGCCGCGTTTGCGGCGGTAGCGGTACAGCATATTTTGGGGGCGTACGCGCGTCGGTATGACATTGGCTCGAGCGAAAAGGTGATGATTGCCGCTTCGTTTGAGCCGCTTCGTTTTGCCGTACCGCTGTTTGTCATGCTGTTCGGCGCGGCGCTGTTTTATGTTTATCGAGAACCGCCGCGTTATGCGTCGTATCTGGTAAAGCGCGCGCGGCAGCTGGTGTTGCCCTATGCGATATGGACAGCGGTGTATTTGTGGTATGCGGAAAAGCCGGTGACGCTGCGCGGTGTGGCGCGCGGCATGGTTTATGGAGACGCGAGCTATCACCTCTGGTATGTGACGATGATTTTACAGTTCGTCGTACTGGTGCCGCTGTTTTTCGCCGCGCGGAACGGCCTGCGGCGGTGCTGCACGACCCGGTGGAGGATGATTGTGGTATCCGTCGTGCTGCTGGGCATATGGCTGTTGTTGCTTGCTTTCCGTCCGAGCGATGGCTTGGCGTATCAGATACTTGTCACTTGGCGCACACGTGGCTTTCTGCTGTGGATGGGCTATTTCGCGTTGGGTGCACTGTGCGGCTTGTTCCCGGATGCCTTTGCCGCGTGGGCACGTAGGTTACTGCTGCCGGCCGGACTGATATGCGCCGGCGCGATAGGCTATGCAATGTGGTTGAGTGTGCGTGCGGTGTATCAGGAGGGGGCAGTCAATTTTAACTGCGTCAGCTATTTTTCACCCGGCTATGCGGTGCTGACCATGGTGACCATTCTGTTTATATACGGCGTGGCAGAGCGGCTGGTGCGTTGGCGTGCGGTGCAGCGAATATGCGGCTTTGTGGGGCGACATTCCTATGAGGCGTATCTGGCGCATGTGCTGGTGCTCACCCGTTGCTCACGCTTTTTGCTGGAGCGCTGGCCCGAAATGAATCGCTATATCTTTTACGCGGTGCTGACTGTGTGCACAATTGTGGGCGCGGTACTCATCGCTTGGGCGGTGGACAGTCTGGTAGCAATGGCACGCCGTGGGATACGGCGGATGCACGGGTCAGCTAAAACATAATTTATCAAAAAACGGTCGCTTTGTGCGGCCGCTTTTGCTGTGTACGCTTTCTCTTGGCGCCAAAGTATGGTATACTGCTGGTACGATGGATAGACAGGTTGGCAGAGGGGAGAGAATTACGGCAATGGAGAAGACGGAGACGGGCATCGAACGCTTTCAGATAGGTTTTCTGTATTTCTGGGTGTATTCGGCGCTGGGATGGATATACGAGGTGTTTCTGGAGGTCGTGGTATACCGATGGGGATTTTCCAATCGCGGCTTCCTGTTCGGGCCGTATCTGCCGGTATACGGTATCGGGGCACTGTTGATTCTGGGCTGCCTGCGGTCGTTGTCGCGCAAGCCTCTGCGCATTGGCAGAGTGAATGTCATGCCGGTTGTGGTGTTTTTCGCGGTGGTCGTACTGACGACCGTGGTGGAGTTGATTGCCAGCTACCTGCTCGAATGGACAACCGGCGGCTGGTTATGGGATTATACACGTTACACCATCCAGTGGCAGGGGCGCATCTGTCTGTCGGCCAGCTTGCGTTTCGGCGTGGGTGGCATGATTATCCTGTACGGCTTGCAGCCGTTGCTCGAAAAGGGGATGGAACGGCTGGATAAAAGGTGGCGGAAGGCTGTGTTTGCGGTGCTGTTCGTGCTGTTTGTAGTGGATTGCGTGAGCCGTGCGCTGCGCTGAAGAAAAGGAGAACCCAATTGAAAAAGATTTATCTTGCAGGCTTTGATGTATTTGCGCCGGATGCTAAGCAGCGCGGTGCGAAAATGAAGATGATGTGTGCGGAAAAAGGGTTTGTCGGCCTGTATCCTTTTGACAACGAAGCAGATACGGCGCAGGAGATTTTTGCAGGCAACTGCACGCTGATCGACAGCGCGGATATCGTTATCGCCAACCTCAACCCATTCCGCGGGGTGGAGCCGGACAGCGGCACCTGTTTTGAAGTCGGTTACGCCGTTGCCAAAGGCAAAACGGTATACGGTTATGTGTCGGATGCGCGCAGCCTGCGGGAAAAGCTGGGTGAGCGGGATGAAAACGGCTTCTCGGTCGAGGATTTCGGCCTGCCGCTCAATCTGATGCTGTCATGCAGCACGCATATTGTCGAGGGTGACTTTGCCGCGGCGCTTGCGGTTTGCCGCGCCGAGCAGGCATAAAATGACAACCAAACAGGCAGAATAAGTTCCGGTGATTTGTAATGAAAGGACAAACAGCGGGACTTTTTTTGTTGGGCGCGGGCGGTTACTCGCTCATCGAGATGCTTTGGCGCGGGCATACCCACTGGACAATGGCGCTGACCGGCGGCGCGGTACTGGTCGGGCTGCATCGGTTGCGTGGCCATGTGCGCGAGGAGAAGCCGCTTGCGCGCTGCCTGTGCGGCGCGGCGTGCATCACGGCGGCAGAGTATGTGGTCGGCTGCACGGTCAACCGCGTCTATCGCATGGATGTGTGGGACTACTCGCAGGAAAAAGGCAATATCCAAGGTCAAATCTGTCCGAAATATGCAGCGCTTTGGGCGTTGCTGGCTGCACCTGTCATGCTGCCTAAATAATGCTTGCCAAGCGGTGTGCTTCGGGCGTATAATAGCGGTGGCAATACGCCGGAAAAGGAGATGCACCATGCTGATTGCAGTCAATGCGGGAAACAGCCACGTTTTGCTGGGCGGCTATGAGGAAGACGCGCAAATTTTTGCCGCTTCCATCGCGACCGAACCGAAGCAGACCGGGGATGACTATGCCTGCAAGCTGCGGCAGGTTTTTGACCTGTATGGGGTGCCGTCCGGACACATTCACGGCGCGGTTCTCAGCTCGGTGGTGCCGGGCATGGTATCCGTGCTGGAGGACGCATTGCGCGTGTTGGGCGTGACCGATGTCATTGAGGTGTCCAGCGGGGTGAAAACCGGTCTGAACATCCGCTCGGATCAGCCGCGTCAGGTTGGCTCTGACCGCGTGGCGGCCGCTGTGGCAGCGCGTGCCAAGGGAAAGTTGCCTTGCGTGGTGGTATGTCTGGGTACGGCGACAACCTTTACGGTACTCGATGCGGCGGGCGCACTGGTAGGTTCCGCCATTACCGCAGGCGTGCGGCTGAGTGTGGAAGCCCTGCGTGAGCAGGCGGCGCAGCTGCCTTCGGTGGCGCTCGAAGCCAAAAACGAGGGCGTTCTGGCGCGCAACACGGTCGACGCGATGCGCGTGGGCGCGGTCTACGGAGCAGCCGCCATGGTGGACGGTATGGTCAGTCGCTTCGCGGAAGCATTGGAGCAGACACCGCATGTGGTGGTTACGGGCGACAGTGCGTCGCTGGTGCTGCCGTATCTGCATGCCAGATGCGAGTATGACAAAAATCTGTTGCTGGACGGACTGCACCAGATTTGGAAGCGGAATCGTTCCTGAGGCGTATTGACAAAAATAAGCCCTGTACCCGACGATAAGGGCGGGACGGGAGCAGGAGGAAAACAGAATATGAAACAACAAAAGACAGATGTAAGGCTGCTGGCGCAGATGGCATTGCTGGTGGCGCTCGAACTGGTGCTGGCATTCACGCCGCTGGGCTACATACCGCTCGGCTTTATGAATGCGACGACCATGCACATTCCGGTTATATTGGGCGCGTGCCTGCTGGGGCCTAAGGCGGGCGCTGTATTGGGCGCGGAGTTTGGTATCACGAGTGTCATCCGTGCGACGATTACGCCCAATCTGACCTCTTTCGTGTTCACCCCGTTTTACAGCTTCAGCCCCGAGTTTTCCGGAAACTGGACCAGCCTGGTTGTGGCCATTGTCCCGCGCGTGCTGATCGGTGTGATTGCAGGTCTGGTATTCCGGTTTATCATGCGTGTCTCGCATGACAAGCAGGCGTTGGCGCTGCCGGTGGCGGGTTTCATCGGCTCGATGGTCAACACAATCGGCGTTATGGGGCTGATTTATCTGTTGTTTGGCGAGCAGTATGCGGCGGCGGGCGGTCAGAGCTTTGATCTGCTGCTCAAGGTCATTATGGGCGTGGTTGCTGTCAACGGTGTGCCCGAGGCGCTGATCGCTGCGGTATTGACGCTTGCCATTGGCAAGGTGCTCATTGGCATTTTTGGCCGGCGCGGTGCAAAAAGTGCGCAGCAAGGAGCGGCTTGATAGAAAATAGAATGAAAAAAGCTGCATCTTTTGCAGCTTTTTTTCACAGGAGGAACGATATGCAGCAGATTGATTTTATGCAGGTCGGCGGGTTTCGGGTCGGCCAAGCGCAGGATGAGCAGGCCGGCACGGGCGTGACCGTATTGCTATTTGACGAGTGCGCGCCTACAGGGGTAGATATTCGCGGCGGCGGTCCGGCGAGCCGTGAAACGCCGCTGCTCGCGCCGGTGGCGGATGCAGCGGGGCTGCACGCACTGGTGCTGTCGGGCGGGTCGGCCTTCGGGCTGGATGCCGCGGGCGGTGTGATGCGCTTTCTCGAAGAGCGCGGCATCGGCTTTGACACTGGCATTACCCCCGTGTCGTTGGTTGCGCAGTCGTGCATTTTTGACCTTGCCGTCGGGGATAAGACGGTCCGGCCGGACGGCGCGATGGCGTATCGCGCGTGTGAGCAGGCCTCGCGCACGGAGCTGATGCTGGGCTGTGTGGGTGGCGGCATGGGTGCGACGGTCGGTAAGTTCTGCGGTGCGCCATACGCAATGAAAAGCGGCATCGGCGCGTACGCCGTACAGGCGGGCGCCATTCGCGTGGGCGCGATTGTGGTCGTTAACGCGCTGGGCGACATCTTTGATGTGGATACCGGCAAGCAGATTGCCGGTTTGCGCACGGAGGACGGGCGCGGCCTGCGCTCGACGGAGGAACAGATGTACGCGAGCATCGAAACCGCACGCAATCCGTTTTCTGCCAATAAAAAAACCGCGACCAATACTACGATTGGCGCGATTGTGACCAATGCGGCTTTCAGCAAGGCGGAGCTGACACGCGTGGCCTCGATGGCGCACAACGGCTTTGCACGCGCCATTCGCCCGGTGCACACCACCGCGGACGGGGACTCGATTTACGCATGTTCGGTCGGCCAGGAGAAAGCTGACCTCAATGCGGTGGGCACACTTGCGTCTTATGTGATGGCCAAGGCGATTGGCTGCGGTGTGCGCGCGGCGGGCGATGGCTTCGGTCTGCCCTGTGCCCGAACGCTTGGTACGGTTTGAGAAGATAACAAAAACGGCGGTTTGCACGATTTGGTTCGTGCAAACCGCCGTTTTGTTCTGTTTACAGCAATCCGAGCAGGTGCTGCATGCCGAGGCTGACGCCAGT
Organism: Candidatus Agathobaculum pullicola; assembly: GCA_019115085.1. Classification (GTDB taxonomy): domain Bacteria; phylum Bacillota; class Clostridia; order Oscillospirales; family Butyricicoccaceae; genus Agathobaculum; species Agathobaculum pullicola. The sequence continues at coordinate 22,268 of DXEF01000007.1, forward strand.
GATGCCGACCCAGCAGCAGAAGCCCATCAGAATCGGCTTGCCGCCGGTGCGCACCAGCTTGATGATATTGGTGTGCAAACCGATGGCCGTCATAGCCATGATGATAAAGAACTTGGAGAGCGATTTGAAGGGATTGAACACGACCGCGTCCACGCCGTTCATCGTGGCAACCGTGGTGATGATGGAAGCGAGCACAAAGAACAGGATGAAGAAAGGGAAAATCTTTTTGAGGGAAAAGCTACCGCGGCGCGTCTCGTTGCTGCGCTTGGCCTGTCGCACCTGCCAGAAGGCAAGCACAAGTGTGATGGGGATAATCGCCAGTGTACGAGTCAGCTTAACGATGGTCGCATAGGCCAGCACTGCGCCTTGTGTGCCGTGCAGCGTGTCCCAAGTGGAGGCGGCCGCGGTGACCGAGGAGGTGTCGTTGATGGCTGTGCCGGCGAACAGACCGAAGCCGTCGTTGGTCAGGCCGATTGCGCTGCCAAACGCGGGGAAAAGCAGTGCGGCCAGCACATTGAACAGAAAGATAACCGAAATTGCCTGTGCGATCTCCTCATCGTCCGCGCCGATAACCGGCGCAGTGGCCGCGATGGCTGAACCGCCGCAAATGGACGAGCCGACGCCGACCAGTGTGGAGATATGCGCCGGAATTTTCATCAATCGATACAGGACAAAGGCAATGATCAGCGAGGTGGCAATGGTGGAGCAGATGATAGGCAGCGACAACGCACCGACCTTGGCAATCTCGGACAGGTTCAGGCCGAAACCAAGCAGGATGACGGCATATTGTAGGATTTTCTTGGAGGTAAACGTGATGCCGTCGGCAAAGCGCGTCTGATTTTTCCAGAGCAGCGTGATAATCATGCCGAAGACGATGGCAAACACCGGACCGCCGATGACAGGGAACAGTTGTCCCTGATACCAGCAGGGCAGGGCGATAATAAGGCAGAGCAGCAGACCGGGACCGTTTTGTTTGAAAAATTGCATGGCGTTTTCCTTCTTTTCTTTCTCTTTTTTCTTGATTATAATACAGCGCTACGATAAAATAAAATGAAGAATTTTAATATTACCATAAATTGTACTTATAGGTGATTTTATTCTCGATACAAGACTGCATACCTTTTTGGTGCTGTGCGAAACCATGAATTACACCCGTGCGGCGGTGCGATTGTGCATTACACAGCCCGCTGTGACGCATCATATTCATTTTTTAGAGGAGCACTACGGCAATCGCCTGTTTTCCTATGAGGGCAAAACGCTTCGCCTGACGGAAGCCGGCTTGCGCCTGCGGGAGCTTGCGCGTTCGTTGGCATACAACAGCGATAAGGTGGAGGAATGTATGTCGAGTCCGGCTGCGGTGTCGCTGCGGGTGGGCGCGACCAAAACCATCGGAGAATATGTGATTGCCCCGCAGGTACAGCGGTTTTTACATACCCATCCGGATGCCCGCTTTTCTCTGTTGGTGGAAAACACACAGATTCTGCTGCGCGAACTGGAGGGTGGACGGCTGGATTTCGCATTGGTGGAAGGCTTTTTCGATCAGGAAAAATATGCAGCAAAGATGTATCGGCGTGAGGCGTTTCTGGGCGTATGTGCGCCGTCGCACCGCTTTGCCGGTCGGGCGGTACCGCTGGAAGAACTGCTCAAGGAACGGCTGTTGGTGCGTGAGGCGGGGTCGGGCACACGCGCAGTGTTCGAGCAGGCATTGCGTCGCAGCAGCCGCACGCTGCGCAGCTTCCCCAATCTTGCCTGCATCAGTGATTTTTCGATGATAAAGACGCTGGTTCAGGAGGGCGTGGGCGTCTCCTTTCTGTATGCCGCAGTGGTGCAGCGTGAGCTGGAAGCGGGAACACTGGCGCAGTTCACACTGGAAGGCGAGGATTTAAGCGGTGCGTTTCATTTTGTCTGTCTCAAGGACAATCAGTTTGCCGAGGCGTGGTCAGAGTGGATGGAGTAAAGCACGCAGCAACTGGATTTGGTAATTTTTAAAAAAAACGGCGGTTTTCTCCAAGAACATGCGGAGAAACCGCCGTTTTTGTGCCAGAGAAAAACTTGCCACCACCAAAGTCTCTTCACGTAGCCAAAAAAACAGTGAGATTAGCAAAGGTTCACAGGCGTTTTTATGGTTTGTTGGTGGCATAGTAAACGCGGAGGTGAAAAAATGCAGCAAAGAAATGCAAAAAAAATCGCAATTTCCTTGATTTTGACCCTTGCGATGATGGTTTCGGCGCAGGCAGCCGAGATTTCCTCCCTCATACCAATCGGTCATACGGTCGGCATTCAGATGAGCGCCGAGGGCGTGCTGGTCGTGCGACTGGATGATGTGCAGACGGCGGACGGAGCGATCTGTCCTGCACGGGATGCGGGTGTGCAGGAAGGCGACTTGATCGTCGGGGTCAACGGAGCGGAAATCAGCGCCAACGATGATCTGCAAAAGCAGATCGCGCTTTCCAGTGGGCAACCGGTGGAGCTGACGCTTGAAAGTGACGGCAGCAGCCGCACAGTGACCGTAACGCCGTGCGCGGATCAGGGCGGTGTGTACCGCATCGGCGTGCTTGCACGCGACGGCATGGCTGGTATCGGCACACTGACCTATGTTGATCCGGAAACCGGTGCGTATGGATCGCTGGGACATGGCATCTGCGACGGTGAAACAGGTGTGCTTATTCCGCTGCGGGACGGCAGTTTGATTCAGTCGTCGGTTGGCTCGGTGCAGCGGGGCCAAGCCGGTGAACCGGGTGCGCTGCAAGGTGAGTTCGTTTCGGACAATGCAATCGGTACCGTGGATGAAAACACAGAAAGCGGTATTTTCGGCACATTGACCGACAGTTCGATTTACGCATCGCTGGAGTCCGTTCCGGTGGCCTCGGCAGATGAAATCGAGGTGGGAGACGCGGAAATTCTGACCAATGTGGAAGGCGATGCGGTCGAAAAGTATTCTGTGCAGGTGGTGAAAATTTATCCCGAGGATGACGAATATGGCCGCGGCATGATGCTGCGCGTAACCGACCCGGAACTGCTGGAAAAGACCGGTGGCATTGTGCAGGGTATGTCAGGTTCGCCGGTTCTGCAAAACGGCAAGCTGATTGGCGCAGTGACCCATGTTTTGGTCAATGATCCAACCTGTGGCTATGCAATTGGCATCGAACGGATGATTGAGGAAATGGAAAACTAATCTGAAAAAATCGTAATATGTCGAATTTTGTCGAATCGTGTCGAGCAAAAAATACGCCGGTTTTCGAGATTTTTCTTGAACAATTTGGGATTATATGGTAAATTAATGACAAGAAAGAGACACGACTATTTTTCGGAAAGCTGGTATTGACAACATGGAACAAAAAATCCGGGTATTGCTCGCGGACGACGACAGCGAATTTTGTGCACGTATGGCAGCGGCATTGGAGAAGGCCGACGATATGGAATTGGTCGGAATAGCGGAGGACGGCGGAAAAGCCCTTGCGGCAGTGCAAGAGCTGAAGCCGGATTTGCTCATCATCGATTTGGTGCTGCCGGTGATGGACGGTATTTCGGTGATCAGCCGACTGCGGTCGCAGGAACAGAACAAAACGGCGGTGGTAGTGCTTTCTGCCTTTGCCAGCCCGCAGGCCGGTGCGGAATGCACCGCGTTGGGTGTGGATATGTTTTTGCGAAAGCCGATGGATGCCGAGCGGGTATGTGAGCGCATCCGCCTGTGGCGCGAGGGAAAGCAGGAGGAAGCCCCGTCGGGGGAAGGGAAAGCGCTCGAGGTGCGTGTGACTGAGGTAATCCATCAGGTCGGCGTACCGGCGCATATCAAGGGCTATCAGTATCTGCGCGAGGCGATTATGATGGCGGTAAACGATATGGAAGCAGTGAGCGCGATAACCAAGGTATTGTATCCCTCGATTGCAAAGAAATTCAAAACCACCTCTTCACGTGTGGAACGGGCTATCCGTCATGCCATTGAGGTGGCATGGGATCGCGGCGATATCGAAACGCTGCAAAGCTATTTCGGCTATACTGTATCGGGTGTCAAAGGAAAACCAACCAATTCCGAATTTATCTCTATGATTGCAGACCGGCTGCGGCTGCAAATGCGGTTCGGCGCATAAGCAACAAATGAGCAGGGGACGGGGCGAAATGCTCCGTCCCTTATTTTGTCTGGAAATATGCGCAGTTATAGGATATAATAAATTCAAGCAGAAATTTGCAGAAAAATGAGGATTGTTTGAATGAAAATCATGGTCATTGACGGCAACAGTATTTTAAACCGCGCGTTTTACGGTGTGCGGCAGCTTTCCAACCACGAGGGCCTGCCGACCAACGCGGTTTATGGCTTTCTTGCCACGCTTTTCAAATTACAGGACGATGAAAAGCCCGACCGCACGGTCGTTTGCTTTGACATGCGGGAAAAAACCTTCCGCCATCTGAAGTTTGACTCCTATAAGGCAACGCGCAAAGGTATGCCGGATGAGTTGGCAGCGCAGCTGCCTGTGGTCAAAGAGGTGCTGGACGCAATGGGCCTGACGCGCTGCGAGCTGTCCGGCTATGAGGCGGATGACCTGATTGGCACGATCAGCCGTCGTGCGGACGAGCATGGAGACCAGTGCGTCATCGTGACAGGTGACCGCGACAGTTTACAGCTGGTCGGCGGCGGTACGACCGTGCGACTGGTGACGACCAAAATGGGCCAGACCACTTACGACAGCTATGACACCGAGAAGTTTCATGAAAAATATGGGTTTGATCCGATTTTCCTGATTGACCTCAAGGCATTGATGGGCGACTCCTCGGATAATATCCCGGGGGTGCCGGGCATCGGGGAAAAAACCGCGATGCAGCTGCTGCATGACTTCGGCTCGCTGGAGGGTGTGTATCAGCATCTGGACGACCCGCGTATCAAAAAGGGTGCGCGCACCAAGCTGGAGGCAGGCGAGCAGTCCGCCAAGGACAGCTATTGGCTGGCGACGATTGACCGCAACGCGCCGCTCGAACTCGATGTGGAAAATCTGCCTGAGGCCAAGCCGGACGAGCAGGCGCTGTATGACCTGCTGACCCGGCTGGAATTTAAGAATTTCATCAAGCGACTGAACTTAAGTGGTGAGCAGGCTGCGCCGCGTCTGCCGGAGGTGCAGGTGCAGCGCGTGACGCAGGCGGCAGAAGCGTTTGCATTACTCGATGCGCTGACCACGTCCGACCGCGTGTTTGCCGTTCTGTCCGAAACCCTGCGCGCTGCCTGTCTGCTGGATGGAGAAACGGCATCCGCTCTATTTGCAGAGGATTTTTCAGACACAGAGTGGGATGACCTGCTGCGCCGTCTGTTCGATGGCTCGATTGAGCTTACGCTGCATGACGCTAAGCCGATTGCGGCGGCCCTGCTCACGCGAGGTATTGCACCCGACGGCATCCGGTTTGACACCTGTATCGCGGCGTATCTGCTGGACCCGACCCAGTCGGGATACGACCTGACGCGTGTGGCGATGGCGTATTGCAACACCGAGCTGCCCGCTCTGGATTTGGATGATCCCGCGGCGGTGTCACCGCTCGGTGGTCAGGAGCAGACTGCCGCGGCTTGTGCGCAGCACGCGGCGGCGATTCGCGCAATTTACACCGAGACGGCCGAGAAGATCGAGCAGCTTGGCATGCGTAAGTTGTTTTACGAAATCGAATTGCCGCTGATGCGCGTGCTGGCGGAGATGGAAGTGCTCGGCTGCGCGGTCGAGCCTGACGCGCTGCGCGCCTTCGGGGATAAGCTGGATGCGCGTATCCGTGAGCTGGTGGCGCAAATCTATCACGATGCGGATGGCGAATTCAATATCAACAGCCCCAAACAGCTGGGAGAGGTGCTGTTTGAAAAATTGCATCTGCCCGCGCCGAAAAAGACCAAAACCGGCTACTCCACCAATGTGGAGGTGCTCGAGCGTATCGCGGAGGACCATCCAATCGTGCCGCGCATTCTGGAGTACCGACAGCTGAGCAAACTCAAGAGCACCTATGTCGAGGGGCTTCTCAAGGTTATCAGCCCCAAGGACGGCCGTATTCACACGCATTTTCAGCAGACCGTTACCGCGACCGGCCGCCTATCCTCGACTGACCCGAATTTGCAGAATATTCCCGTGCGTACCGAGCTGGGGCGTGAGCTGCGCCGCATGTTCGTTGCGCCGGATGACAACCATGTGCTGATCGACGCGGACTATTCGCAGATTGAGCTGCGTGTGCTGGCGCATATCTCGCAGGATGCGCATATGATCGATGCGTTCCGTTCGGGACAGGACATTCACGCCGCGACGGCCGCCAAGGTGTACCATGTGCCGCTCGAGGAGGTCACGCCGCAGATGCGTTCTTCGTGTAAGGCGGTCAATTTCGGTATTGTGTATGGCATTTCGGATTTTTCGCTGGCGCAGGACATTGGCGTGACGCGCAAAGAGGCAGGTGAGTTTATCCGCACCTATCTTGCCACCTATCCAGGCGTTGCAAAGTATATGGAGGAAATCAAGGAAAGTGCCAGGGAAAATGGATATGTAACAACGCTATTCGGCCGCCGCCGCGCGCTGCCCGAGTTGAAAAGCCGCAACTTCAATATTCGCTCGTTCGGTGAGCGCGTAGCGATGAACACGCCCATTCAGGGCACGGCGGCGGATATCATCAAAATTGCGATGGTGCGCGTGCGCGACCGCCTGCTGCGCGAGGGTCTGGAAAGCCGCCTGATTTTACAGGTGCATGACGAGTTGATTCTCGAAGCGCCCAAGTCCGAGCGGGAAACCGCGATGCGTCTGCTGCGCGAGGAGATGGAGGCAGCGTTCCCCATGGATGCACCGCTGGTGGCGGAGGCCAAGGCAGGGCATAGCTGGTATGACACAAAATAACTTTGTTTGAACCTGAATGGGGGCAAAACTATGGACAATATCATTTTTATCTGCACGGGTAACACCTGCCGTTCTCCGATGGCGGAAGGCTTGTTCCGTGCGCACGGCGGAGAGGAGCAGACCGGACTTAGGGCTGCATCTGCCGGATTGTTCACGCAGGACGGTATGCCTGCGTCAGAAAATGCAATTACGGCGGCAAAAGAGTTAGGCGCGGATATTTCTACGCACCGTTCGCGCATGATAACGCCTGAAATCGCAAAAAACGCGCGCTATCTGGTTTGTATGACGGGCGCGCACTACGATCAGTTGTGCGAACGATTCCCTGACTGCGCAGATAAGGTGTTTACGCTGCTGCCGACCGATGTTTCCGATCCGTTCGGCGGCGATCTGGAGACCTACCGCCGCGCGGCAGCACAAATTGACGAGGGTGTGCGCAGCATCATCGGGAGGCTGGACGCATGACGGTCGTGCCGATGGCGGAGCGCCATCTGGCGGCATTGGCGGAAATTGAAAAAGCCTGCTTTCACGCGCCGTGGAGTGAAGCCATGCTGCGCGAGGAACTGGATAAGGGCATTTTTTTGGTAGCAGAGCAGGATGGGCAGGCGGTTGGCTATGTCGGATGCCAGACTGTACTTGACGAGGGATACATCACCAATGTGGCGGTGTCGCCGGACTGTCGCAGGCAGGGGATCGGGCGTGCGTTGATTGCGGAACTGGTCTCGTGCGCCCGCGCAAAGGAGCTATCCTTTGTCACACTCGAGGTGCGCGCATCCAATGCGTCTGCCCTTGCCTTGTATGAAGGCGCAGGCTTTGGCCGCGTTGGCGTGCGCAAAAATTTTTATTCTGCGCCGAGCGAGGACGCGGTGCTGATGACACGGTTTCTCAAGGAGTAACACATATGGAAATCCGGTTTGTCGATGCGGGGAACACCGGAGCTTTGAAAAAGAGCTTTTATCGTTCAAACAAGGTAGGAGGTAGAGGCATGATTACGGTATTCAATCGTGAACTGGTGCTGGCTGTCAATGAGCAGCAAGCGTTTTTTGAAGCGCAGCAAGCGCTCAGTCATGCGGAGATCGCATTCCAAACCGCTGTGTGTGACAATACCAAACGCATGCTGCAGCGGCAGGATGTTATGGGTATTCGCGCGCAATATCCGCAGGAATACAGGGTATATGTACATAAAAAGGATGCGGATTTGGCGCGCCATGTGCTGAAATATAAGAATGATAGGTGAAGCAATGAGAATCTTGGCGATAGAGTCCTCCTGCGATGAGACGGCGGCGGCCGTCATCGAGGATGGACGGAATATCCTTTCCAGCGTGGTAGACACGCAGATTGAAACGCACGCGCTGTACGGTGGCGTGGTGCCGGAGATTGCCTCACGCCGGCATATGGAGGCGGTCGTGCGCGTGACCGAGCAGGCGCTGGCGGATGCAAATATGAACAAGCACGAGGTAGACGCGGTGGCGGCGACCTGTGCGCCGGGGCTGATCGGTGCGCTGCTGGTGGGCGCGAACTTCGGTAAGTCGTTGGCATACGCGATGCGTAAGCCGTTTATCCCGGTGCATCACATTCGCGGACATATTGCAGCGACCTATCTGGCGTATCCTGAACTCAAACCGCCGTTTCTGACGCTTATCGCGTCGGGCGGACACAGCGAAATTGTGATGGTACGCGATTATACGGATTTTGAAATCCTCGGCGGTACACGGGATGACGCGGCGGGCGAGGCGTTCGACAAGGTTGCGCGCGTACTCGGTGTGGGCTATCCGGGCGGCCCGAAAATCGACAAACTCGCGCAGGAGGGCGACCCGACACGCTACAAGCTGCCGGATTCGCATATCAAGGACGCGCCGCTCGACTTTTCCTTCTCGGGCCTCAAGACGGCAGTCATCAATCTGGCGCATAATGCCGAGCAGAAGGGTGAGGAGATCGACAAAAACGATTTGGCGGCTTCGTTCTGCGCGGCGGTTGTGCGCACGCTTGTGCCGCGGCTTGAGCAGGCGGTGCACCAAACGCACGCACGGCGCGTGGTGTGCGCGGGCGGTGTGGCGGCAAATTCCTTCCTGCGTGCAGCGCTCAGCGAGATGGCAAAACGCACGCATACGCAGCTGTATCTGCCGCCGCTGCGTCTCTGCGGGGACAATGCCGCGATGATTGGCAGCCAGGCGTATTTTGAGTATCTTGCAGGCAACACGGGTACGACCCTGCAAAATGCTTTCGCCACTGCGGCGATCGGTGAGAATATTTGTGAAAAGCGATAGGCGAAAAGGTCTTTTCAAAAGAGTGGGAATGCTGTAAAATAGAAGTGGTTTTTGCACTGCAAAGGCCACTTCTGTTTTGTTTTAGGGCACGGTGCGTTTTGCGCGCCGTGGAGAAGGCTGTGGAAGCCGCAACCACCCACCGTGCAGCGGTGGGGCGCGGCGTGCGCAAAAAAGCGCTGCGTGTGGGACATAAAGGAGCGAAGGAAAAACACAAATGGGTATGACAATTGCGCAAAAGATACTCAAGGCGCATCTGGTGGACGGCGAGATGGTGCAGGGGCAGGAAATCGGCCTGAAGATCGACCAGACGCTGACGCAGGATGCGACCGGTACGATGGCCTATCTGCAGTTTGAGGCGATGGGCGTCGATCAGGTCAAGACCGAGCGGTCGGTCGCTTATATTGACCATAATACCCTGCAATCCGGCTTTGAAAACGCGGACGACCACAAATATATCGGCTCGGTTGCAAAAAAACATGGCATTTATTATTCCAAGGCGGGCAACGGCATTTGCCATCAGGTACATCTGGAGCGTTTCGGTGCACCGGGCAAGACGCTGATCGGCTCGGACAGCCATACCCCCACCGGCGGCGGCATCGGTATGCTGGCGTTCGGCGCGGGCGGTTTGGACGTTGCGGTCGCAATGGGCGGCGGCGCCTACTACATCCCGATGCCCAAGATGGTGCGCGTCAATTTGACGGGCAAGCTGTCCCCGTGGGTGTCGGCCAAGGACGTCATTCTGGACGTGCTGCGCCAGATGACCGTCAAGGGCGGTGTCGGCAAGATTGTCGAGTACGCGGGCGAGGGTGTCAAGACCTTGTCTGTACCTGAGCGCGCGACCATCACCAACATGGGCGCAGAGCTTGGCGCGACGACCTCGATTTTCCCGTCCGACGAGGAGACGAAGAAGTTTCTCGAGGCGCAAGGCCGCGGTGACGTATGGGTGGAATTGTCCTCCGACTCGGATGCGGTTTACGACGAGGAATATACCGTCGATTTGTCCGCGCTCGAGCCGTTGGCTGCGATGCCGCACATGCCGGACAACGTAAAGCCGGTGTCTGAAATCGGGGCAATCAAAATCAACCAGTGCTGCATCGGTTCGTGCACCAACTCTTCTTACTACGATATGATGAAGGTCGCGGCCATTTTGAAGGGAAAGACCGTGCATCCGGATGTTTCGCTGACCATCAGCCCGGGCTCTAAGCAGGTGTTCGACATGCTGGCGCAGAACGGCGCGTTGGCGGACATTATTTCTGCGGGCGCACGTATTCTCGAGTGTGCTTGCGGTCCCTGCATCGGCATGGGACAAAGCCCCGAGTCCGCGGGTGTCAGCCTGCGCACGTTCAATCGTAACTTTGAGGGCCGTTCGGGCACGCAGGACGCGCAGATTTATCTGGTGTCCCCCGAAGTTGCGGCGGCAAGCGCGCTGGCGGGCGTACTGACCGACCCGCGCACATTGGGCGAGATGCCGGAAATCCAGATGCCCGAGCACTTTACGATCAACGACAATCTGATTGTCAAGCCCGCCGAAAATCCGGACGAGGTGGAGGTCGTGCGCGGCCCCAATATCAAGCCGTTCCCGCTGGGTAAAGCGCTGGAGGCGAGCTACACGGGCAAGGTGGTACTTAAGACCGAGGACAATATCACGACCGATCACATCCTGCCTGCGGGCGCAAAGCTACTGCCGTACCGCTCAAATGTGCCGTATTATTCTAACTATTGCTTCATCAACGTCGACCCGGAGTTCCCGGCGCGCTGCAAGGAGCAGGGCGGCGGTATCATCGTCGGCGGCGCAAACTACGGTCAGGGCTCTTCGCGTGAGCATGCGGCGCTTGTCCCGCTGTATCTGGGGGTCAAGGCGGTGCTGTGCAAGTCGTTTGCGCGCATCCACAAGGCCAATCTAGTCAACTCCGGCATTCTGCCGTTGACCTTTGCAAATCCGGCAGATTATGACGAAATCAGCCTGCTGGACGAGATTTCGCTGCCCAATGTGTTGGAAGAAGTGAAAAATGGCCAGCAGGTCACTATTGTGTGCGGCGGAAAAACCTTCAAGGCGGACTGCGATGTGTCAGATCGCCAGCGCGGCGCGCTGCTTGCGGGCGGCACGCTCAATTATGCCTGCCAGAATGTAAAGTAAATGCTTGTGTCAGAGGGGGCCGCACGGCTCTCTCTGACCTGCTTTCTTGACAGGACATAGAATTTTTGTTAAAATAATATCAATTCAATAGGAGGACATTTCCATGTCTATCGACCAGTCCATTTTGGAGAAGTTTGAAGCGGTCGTCGAAAGCCAGCGCAAGCGCATTGCGGATATGAAGGCGCAGGACGACTTTATTGATTATTCGGGGCTTGATAAGCTCATTATCGGTGTGTGCGGCGGCGACGGCATCGGCCCGATGATTACTGGCATGGCGCAGCATGCGCTTGAGACGCTGCTGGCCGACAAGGTCAAGGCAGGCAAGGTGGAGTTTCGCGTCATCGACGGCCTGACCATTGAGCGCCGCGCGGAGCTTGGCTGCGCAATTCCGCCCGACGTGATGGAAGAGCTCAAGCAGTGCCACGTTATCTTAAAGGGGCCGACCACAACGCCGCGTAAGGGTGACCCGTGGCCGAACGTCGAGTCCGCAAATGTGGCGATGCGCAAGGCACTTGACCTGTTTGCCAATGTGCGCCCGGTCAAGGTTCCCGAGCTTGGCATCGACTGGACATTCTATCGCGAGAATACCGAGGGCGGCTATGCCGTCGGTTCGCAGGGCATGCAGATTGATGACGATTTGTTTATCGATTTTACGGTCGCTACCTCACAGGGCTGCGAGCGCATTGCGCGTCTGGCGTTTGACTATGCGCGCAAGACTGGCAAGAATCGCGTCTCCTGTGTGACCAAGGCGAATATCATCAAGACGACCGATGGTAAGTTCCTTGACACCTGCCAGAAGGTGGCGAAGGAATATCCGGAAGTCGAATTTGATGACTGGTACATTGACATCATGACCGCAAAGCTGCTTGACGACAAGCGTCGCCGTGACTTCAAGGTTGTGGTACTGCCCAACCTGTACGGCGATATCATCACCGACGAGGCGGCAGAGATTCAGGGCGGCGTAGGCACCGCTGGCTCGGCCAATATTGGTAAGCGTTATGCGATGTTCGAGGCGATTCACGGCTCTGCGCCGCGTATGGTGCAGGAAGGTCGTGCAAAATACGCCGATCCGTCGTCCGTGCTGCGCGCATCGGTGATGCTGCTTGAGCACATCGGCGAAATCGAGTTGGCGAAAAAACTTGACCGCGCATTGGATATCTGCATGTTTGAAGAGAAAAAAGTGGTTGTTACCGGCCGTGATACCGGTGCGACTGCGCAGGAATTTACGGATTACGTGCTGGATACTATCGCGCAACTGTAAGCACTGTACCATCCCAATGAAGAAAGAAGGAGAGAGCCTGTGGAACGTAAGCAAGAGGTTTCCAAAGCGGTCATTCAGCGGCTGCCACGCTATTACCGGAATATCTGTGAACTGAAGGCTGAAGGTGTGCAGCGCATCTCTTCGCGTGCGCTGGCTGAGCGCATGGGGTTGACAGCTTCGCAAATCCGGCAGGATTTTAACTGCTTTGGAGGCTTCGGTCAACAGGGCTACGGTTATAATATTGACAAGCTGATGGAGGAATTGGGCACCATTCTTGGCTTGCGTGCTGGACGTACGGCAATTTTGCTGGGTGCGGGCAACTTGGGCCGCGCGCTGCTCAACAACTTTGATTTCGGGGCAAGTGGATTTCAGCTGCTGTGTGCATTTGACGCGAACCCGGAACTGACAGGGAAGAAGTTCGGCGGTTATGAGGTACGCAGCAGCGATACCATGCAGGAATTTCTGGCCAAACACAAGCCGGATGTGGCGGTGCTTACAATTCCGCGGGGCAAAGCGCCTGAGATTGCGCGTGAATTGGTTGATCAGGGGATTCGCGGCCTGTGGAATTTTACAGGAGAGGATTTACATCTGGGCGGTCTGGGCGTTCCGGTGGAAAACGTCCATCTGTCTGATAGCTTAATGACGCTGTGCCATCTGGTCAGCGCGACAGACGAATAAAAAAGAAACGGCCCGCGGGCCGTTTCTTTTTTATGAATTTATATTTTATCGAGAAAATAGGGGGTGGTTTGATAGACGTAGTAGTTAACCCAGTTGGTATAGAACAAATGCGCATGCGCTTTCCAAGTGACAAGAATTTCGTCATCCGGATCATCGTTGCGGAAGTAGTGAACCGGAATAGCAGGGTTTAAACCCTTGGCTAAGTCTCGCTCATATTCGTTCTTGAGCGTATCAGAGTCGTATTCCCCGTGGCCGAGCACGAAGATCTGACGGCCGTTCATTGCTTCTACGATATATACGCCGGCTTCGTTGGATTGGGCCAGCAACCGCAGCCGATCATTTTGGCGAATATCCTCAGCGCGCACTTCGGTATAGCGAGAATGAGGGGCGAAAAATATATCATCAAAGCCGCGCAGCAGCGGCTCCTTGGGAAAAAGCATATGGTGACGAAAAATACCGGACATTTTGTGCGGAAGCGGATATTTGGGAATACCATAATGGTGATACAAACCGGCCTGAGCACCCCAGCAGATATGTAGGGTGGAGTGAACATGGGTCTTGCTCCAATCCATGATCTCGACCAGCTCATTCCAATATTCCACATCCTCAAACGGCATATTTTCTACCGGAGCACCGGTAATGATGAAACCATCGTATTTTTGATCGCGAATATCATCAAAAGTTTTGTAGAAAGTAAGCAGATGATCCTCGGGCGTATTTTTTGAGTGATAGGTCTTAGTTTGAATTAAATCTACCTCAATTTGAATGGGGGTATTGGATAAGCAGCGCAAAATCTGTGTTTCCGTAATGATTTTTAAGGGCATCAAATTGAGTAATGCGATGCGAAGCGGTCGAATATCCTGCGTGGTAGCACGATGCTCGGTCATGACAAAGATGTTTTCGCTTTCCAGTACCGCACGCGCAGGCAGACTGTCGGCTATTTTGATTGGCAAGCCGACCCCTCCTTTTTGTAAAATAACATTATAATGCTTTATTATAGCAGAAAGCAAAAAGAACTACAAGCGCAAAAGTAAAAATGCGGTAAAAAACAGTTGACAAAAGTAAAAAAAAGCGGTATACTGTACAAGTCTCATATAGAGGCGGTCAAACTGAGTGAAAAGAAAAAAGTTGAAAAACTTGTTGACAAATGTAGCTGAGTTTGATATACTAATCAAGCTGCTTCGGTGAGAGGTGGCGGGGTCGAAAAAGTTTGAAAAGAAATGAAAAAAGTTCTTGACAAACCGAATTAAGCCTGATATAATAAATAAGCTGTCACCGAGAACGACAAAGAACCTCAAAAAGTTCTGAAAACTCTCTGTTTCAGCGAGATTGTACCTTGTAAATTAAACAACGAGAAAGCTTGACTTGGTTTAAAAAACCGAGTGTAGTGCGAACCTGAAATTCTAAGAGTTTTACTCTTGGTAAATCGGTGGAAGT